>NZ_JBFAUH010000023.1:0-179718 GCF_040679095.1 Streptomyces sp. NPDC052496 | reverse complement strand
ATGAACCAGAAGCGGTCCTGACCGGGGGTACCGAAGAGGTACAGGATCAGGTCCTGGTCCAGGGTGATGCGGCCGAAGTCCATCGCCACCGTCGTGGTGGTCTTGTCCTGGACATGGCTCAGATCGTCGATCCCCGCCGAGGCGGAGGTCATCACGGCCTCCGTGCGCAGCGGGTTGATCTCCGAGACGGCCCCGACGAACGTGGTCTTGCCCACGCCGAAGCCGCCCGCCACCACGATCTTGGCGGAGGTGGTGGACCCGCCGCCCTGACCGGCGGCGGGCCCGGCCCCGTCAGAGCTTGCGAAGTCCACTGAGCACCCTTTCCAGCAGCGTCACATCGGGCGTACCGCCGGCTTCGGTGCTGCCGCCCGGCTGGTGGATCGCCACCATGCCGGCCTCCGCCAGGTCCGCGACCAGGATCCGGGCCACACCCAGCGGGATGTGCAGCAGCGCCGAGACCTCGGCGACCGACTTCACCTCGCGGGTCAGGTGGCAGATGCGCTGGTGCTCCGGCAGCAGACCGGGCAGCTGGGACGGGTCGGCGGTCGTGCTGACCAGCGCCTCGATGGCGAGCTGGTAGCGCGGCCGGGTCCGTCCCCCGGTCATGGCGTACGGGCGGACCAGCGGCTGGTCACCTTCGCCCCCGTACGGCGCTTGGCTGTAGGCGCCGTACGGGCCGGGCGAGGCAGGTGGCGGGGTCATGGGGTCCTCCGGACGGGACAACTGACTGTCGTCGGGTTGGGCCGGTGGGGGGTGCGGCACGGTGGTCGGTGGGTCGGGTCGTGACGTTCGGCGGGACTCAGTGCAGCAGGCTGCCCTGGAGCTCGGCGCGCAGGTCGGGCGTCAGCACGGTGCCCGCGCGGTCGACCAGCAGGGCCATCTCGTAACCGACGAGGCCGATGTCGCACTCGGGGTGCGCCAGGACGGCCAGCGACGATCCGTCGGAGACGGACATGATGAAGAGGAAGCCGCGCTCCATCTCCACCACGGTCTGGTTGACCGCGCCGCCCTCGAAGATGCGCGAGGCACCCGAGGTCAGCGAGGTCAGCCCCGACGCCACCGCCGCCAGCTGGTCGGCACGGTCGCGCGGGAAACCCTCGGACATGGCGAGGAGCAGTCCGTCCGCGGAGACCACCACCGTGTGGGACACACCGGGGGTGTTGTCCACGAAGTTGGTGATCAACCAGTTCAGATTCTGCGCCGCCTGGCTCATCGGACTCAACTAACGCTCCTGCTGGTGAGTGGGGTCGACAATGCCGTGGTTGCCGGTGGAGGCGTTCTCCTCGGCCCGGTAACGGCCTTGCTGGATACCCCGACGAAGATTGGTCAGACGGCCGCGCACGTCATCGGGCGCACGCGAGACCTGCGGACCGGTCTGGTTCGACTGCTGCTGCGCGGTGCCGGCGACCAGGTTGGCGCGCGGCACGCGGCGGGGCAGTCCGGACGTGGTGACGCCGCCGGCGGCGGGCTGGCGGATCTGCTCCGCCTGCCGCCAGCGCTCGTCGTTGGGGGAGGCGCGCCACTGGCCCTGCTGGCCCTGCGCGCGGTCGTCGGCGGCGGCACCGTTCAGCAGGCCCGCACCGGACGTACCGCCAGCCGCACCGCCCGTCGCGGCGCCGGGCTCGCGGCGCGGCAGCGGCGGCGCCTCGGAGCGCTCCGCCGACGGGGCCTGCGGCTCCTCCGCGGCCTGCTCCGGAACGGAGGCCGCGCCGGAGGCCGGGTGGCTGAACCAGTTGGACTCGATGGTGTCGAAGATCGGCGTACGGCCGTCCCCGGGGCCGGCCGGCGAACCGCCGCCGAGCAGGTCACCGGCGCCGTCGTCCGGACGCTGCCGGTCCTGCGCCGGCCGGGCGAACTCGCCGGTGCCCTGCTGCGACCCGTTCCGCAGGTCGGCGGGGAGCGCGAACTCGCCGGTGGCGCCGGCGCCCTGCTGCGGCGCGCCGCCGAAGGCGTTGCCGCCCCCGAAGCCGCTGCCCGCGTTCGGGTCGTAACCGTTGTTCTCGTACGCGGTGTCGCCGTACTCGCCGAAGCCACCGCGCTCGGCGCCCGGACGGGCGAACTGCCCGGTGTCGCCGGGGCCCTGCGACGGCTCGCCGCGCAGGTCGGCGGGCAGCTCGTACTGGCCGGTGGTCTGGTTGTCGCGCTGCGGCGCGCCGGTACCGAAGGCGTCCGGGCGGGCGAACTCGCCGGTGTCACCAGGGCCGTCGGCCTGACCGCGGTCCGCGCCGGGCGGCGGGGCGTCGAAGTCGGGACGGGCGAACTCCGCCGTGTCACCGGGGCCGCCGGCCGCCGGGCGGGCGAAGGTGCCGGTGGTCTCCGGCTCCTCGTGGCCGCGCGGCTGGTCCTGCGCCTGGCGGGGCGTCATCGGCCAGTCGTCGGAGGCACCGCGCTCACGGCGGGCGCCCCAGCTCGTGGTGCCGGGCTGCGCCGGACCGCCGGCGGCGTCCGCGCCGCCGGTCAGCTCACCGGCCGCACCGCGCTGCGGAAGCTGCGCGCGCTCGTCGCGGCGGGGCGCACCCGTCGGGGGAGCGACCGTCGGCATCTGCGAGGTGTCACCGGCACCCGTACCGGCGCCCGTGTTCGCACCGGCCGGCGGCGCGCCACGGGTCGGCAGCGCCGGACGCCCGTCGCTCAGCTGACCGGCACCGGCACCGCTCTTCGCGGGCCCGGCAGGGGCGTTGCCCGTACGGCCGCCCGGCGCGCCGAACGCACCGGCACCGGGGCCGCCCGGACCACCGCGGCCCGGCAGCGCCGGGCGCGCGCCGCCCGCGCCGACCTGGCCGCGCGGCTGCAGGCCGGCGAGGCGGTTGGCGGAGGCGTTCGGGGTGTTCGGCAGGCTCGGGGTGGACGGGCCGCTCTCGACGGGGCCGGCGCCCGGCCCGCCCTTGCCGCCCGGCTGGGGCTTCTTGCCGCCCTGGGCGACATCGACCGGCAGCATGACCAGCGCCGTCGTACCGCCCGAGTCGGACGGCCGCAGCTGGATCCGGATGCCGTGCCGCAGCGACAGGCGGCCGACCACGAACAGACCCATGCGGCGGGAGACCGAGACGTCCACCGTCGGCGGGCTGGCCAGCCGCTCGTTGATCGCGGACAGGTCCTCGGGCGACAGGCCGATGCCGGTGTCGTGGATCTCGACCAGCACGCGGCCGTCGGGCAGCGCGTGACCGGTGACCTTGACCTTGGTCTGCGGGGAGGAGAACGAGGTGGCGTTCTCCAGCAGCTCGGCGAGCAGGTGGACGAGGTCGTTGACGACGCGGCCCGCGACCTCGGTCTGCGGTACGGCGCTCAGTTCGATGCGCTCGTACTGCTCCACCTCGGACGCGGCGGCACGCAGGACGTCGACCAGCGGCACCGGGCGCGTCCAGCGGCGGCCCGGCTCCTCGCCCGCGAGGACGAGGAGGTTCTCACCGTTACGGCGCATACGGGTCGCGAGGTGGTCCAGCTTGAACAGCGAGGACAGCTGGTCCGGGTCGGCCTCGCGGGACTCCAGCTCGGAGATGAGCGAGAGCTGGCGCTGGATGAGGCCCTGGCTGCGGCGCGAGAGGTTGGTGAACATCGCGTTGACGTTGCCCCGCAGCAGCGCCTGCTCGGACGCCAGACGGACGGCTTCGCGGTGCACGTCGTCGAAGGCCGCGGCCACCTTGCCGATCTCGTCCCGGCTGTGCACGCCGACGGACTCCACGGAGGTGTCCACGTCCTGCGGGTCCGCCTCGGACAGCTGCTTGACCAGCTCGGGCAGGCGCTCCTGGGAGACCTTCTGCGCGGTGTCCTGAAGACGGCGCAGCGAACGCACCATGGACCGGGACACGACGAACGCGCCGACCAGCGAGATGCCGAGGACCAGCAGGATCAGCGCACCGCTCAGGATCGCTTCCTGGGTCGCCTCGTTGCGCAGCTCGCGGGACTTCTGCTCCATCTGCGAGAGCAGCGAGCTCTCGATACGGCCCATCTCGTCGATCTTGACGGTGTCGGTGTCGTACCAGTCGAGGTACTTGTAGTCCTCGCCGTGGATACCGCCGTCACTGGCGAAGGCCCGGTGCGCGAAGGCGACGGCCGCCTTGATGTCGTCGTTGTTGCCGTCCAGACCCTTGGTCAGGTCGGTGGCGCCGTTGTAGATCTGCGAGAAGCGGTCGCGGGCCGCCTTCTCGTTGTCCTCGGCGGTGCGGCCGGCCAGCCGGTCGTTGGAGGACAGCTGCGGGCCGCCCTTGTGTGCGAGGCCGGCACTGACCAGCGCGCGCTGCATCGACGCGTATTCCTTGGCGGAGGAGAACGCCGCGAGCGCACGGGTGCTGCGGATCATCTCCGGGTTGCTGGTCGCCTGCGCCATGTCCTGGGAGAGCGCGAGCAGCGAGGTGATCAGCTGGTTGTAGCTGCTGACCGTACGGGCGGCGTTGTCGCCGTCCTTGTACGCGTTGTTGCGGATCTCGTTGAGGGTGTTCAGCTGACGCCCGATGTCCAGCAGGGTCGCCTGCACACCGGCCATCGTCGGGTCGTCGCGCTGGACGTCACCGGTGGCCTTGTTGAACGCCTGCTTGGCCCGGTCGGTCGCCTCACGGGGGGCGACGACGCTGGCGTCGTCCTTGACGTTGCCGGTGCCGGCGATCGGACCCGCCGACTTGTCCCGCTCCACCTGGAGTGCGTCGGCCAGCTCGGTGGCCTGCCGCGTCATCTCGGTGAGCAGCTGCATCTTGTCGAGCTGGTCGATGTTCTCCAGGGAGGTGGAGATCCGCATGCCGCCCAGCGTGGTCGCGGCGATGACGGGGAGCGCCAGCAGGGAGACCAGACGGGTGCTGATGCGCCAGTTGCGCATGGCTATTCGCGCGCCGGTGCCGTTCGGCTCCTTGGCGCCCTTCGACGGCTTGGGCGAGGCGCCGTCGGCGGAGTCACCCCCGGCCGACGGGCCGGAGCCCGGGCCGTGCTGGGGCGAGGAGGCGCGGTCGCTCCCGCCGCGCAGCTCCGGGTCCGCCGCAGCTTCCCCTTGGCCCTGGCGGGCCTGGGGAGACCCCATGCCATCCCTCTTGAAACGTCCCTGCACTAGCGTCGCAACCTCTGGACCAGGCGTCCCTCCGCGTGAACGGCGGGACGGTTGTCGAGTCGTAGGGGACCGGGGCCCCCGTGTGGCGGTCGTGAGTGACCGGCGAGCTGCCCTCTCTGGCCGAGAGAGCGGCACCACCGCGCGGCGCTTCGCTGCGCCCCCTGCGCGCCGTCCGGCTGAAACCTGCGGCGGTCCGTGGAATTCCAGCACAGTGCCGGATCTCCAACAAGGGCGGTGCCGTCCCCCGTGACATGCGTGACGCAATGTACGGAACGCGTCACAACGTGTAGAGAGTGGCGCTGTCGATAACGGACTTATGCCCGCGAGTCGCTCACGCGTACGCCCTGTCCCAGGTGCGGTGATCGGGAGCGGAACATGGGCTTCAATCCTGCAATGTCCGTTTCGCCCCTGGATGTTGATCATGAGAAATGCGGCATTTGTCGCACAGTTCGTGAGCAAACTCACAGGCACCCGGTCGACTTTCCCGGACGCGCGCGGGGAATAGCGCGCATAGCCTGTCGCTTTACACAGTTGCCCGAAATGACAAGGCCGTAACCCCGCGCGTGCGGGAAACGGCCTTGTTTCCCGACGTCCTTACGCGAGGCACAAGCAGTGAAGACCACGATGATGTTCCGCAACATAGCCAACCCGCGCCGCACCACCCTCGCGCACCTCAAGGACGCCGACGAGCTCCAGAGCGCCGCGGCCGAGGCACCGGAGCACGCCGTCGAGCTGCCCACCCAGACCGCCAACCCCCGCCGCACCGTCCTGATGGACGCCCCCGCGCCGCAGGCCGTCCCCGCACCGGCCGACGCCGCGGACGCGGCCGTGTGACCAAGGGGAAGCGGGCCGGCCGCGCCCCCGCGATAGCCTGGAGTGTCAACTCCGGCCAGTGATCAATGAGGGGCAGCGGCAACCCGTGCGCATCGCCAGATTCTCCATCGACGGCAACGTCGGCTTCGGCGTCCTCGACGGCGACGACATCGACGTCATCAAGGGACACCCCTTCGCGGAATTCGAGCGCTCGGGCCACAAGGTCCCCTTGGACAAGGTCCGCCTGCTGCCCCCGGTCCTGCCCAACAAGGTCGTCGCGGTCGGCCGCAACTACGCCGAACACGCGCGCGAGCTGGGCAACGAGGTCCCGGACGTGCCGGTCACCTTCTTCAAGCCCTCCACCTCGGTGGTCGGCCCCGGCGACCCCGTGGTGTACCCCTCCTTCTCCCAGGAGGTGCACCACGAGGCGGAGCTCGCCGTCGTCATCGGCCGCATGTGCCGCGAGGTCCCCCGCGAGCGCGTCAAGGACGTCGTCCTCGGCTACACCTGCGCCAACGACATCACCGCGCGCGACGTGCAGAAGCGCGAGGCGCAGTGGGCCCGGGCCAAGGGCTTCGACACCTCCTGCCCGCTCGGCCCCTGGGTCGAGACCGAGCTGGACCCCAGCGACCTGACGATCATGTGCACCGTCAACGGCGAACAGCGCCAGCTCGGCCGTACGAGCGAGATGGTGCGCTCCGTCGAGGACCTGATCGTGCACATCACCGAGGCGATGACGCTGCTCCCCGGCGACGTCGTCCTCACGGGCACCCCGGCCGGGGTCGGCCCCCTCCAGGACGGCGACGAGGTCGCCGTCCACATCGAAGGCATCGGCACTCTCACCAACAAGGTGATCAAGCGTGGCTAACGCGACCCCCGTCCGCGTCCGTTTCTGTCCCTCCCCGACCGGCAACCCCCACGTGGGCCTGGTCCGCACCGCCCTGTTCAACTGGGCCTTCGCCCGGCACACCCAGGGCACCATGGTCTTCCGTATCGAGGACACCGACGCGGCCCGCGACTCCGAGGAGTCCTACAACCAGCTCCTGGACTCGATGCGCTGGCTGGGCCTGGACTGGGACGAGGGCCCCGAGATCGGCGGCCCCCACGCGCCGTACCGGCAGTCGCAGCGCATGGACCTCTACAAGGACGTCGCGCAGAAGCTGCTGGACGCCGGCCACGCGTACAAGTGCTACTGCTCCACCGAGGAGCTGGACGCCCGCCGCGAGGCCGCCCGCGCCGCCGGCAAGCCCTCGGGCTACGACGGCAAGTGCCGCGCGCTGACCGCCGACGAGATCACCGCGTACGAGGCCGAGGGCCGCGAGCCGATCGTCCGCTTCCGGATGCCGGACGAGCCGATCACCTTCACCGACCTGGTCCGCGGCGAGCTGACCTTCACCCCGGAGAACGTGCCGGACTACGGCATCCTCCGCGCCAACGGCGCCCCCCTCTACACGCTCGTCAACCCGGTCGACGACGCCCTCATGGAGATCACCCACGTCCTGCGCGGCGAGGACCTGCTCTCCTCCACCCCCCGCCAGGTCGCCCTCTACAAGGCCCTGATCGAACTGGGCGTCGCCAAGTCGATCCCCGCCTTCGGCCACCTCCCGTACGTCATGGGCGAGGGCAACAAGAAGCTCTCCAAGCGCGACCCGCAGGCGTCCCTCAACCTGTACCGCGAGCGCGGTTTCCTCCCCGAGGGCCTGCTGAACTACCTCTCCCTCCTCGGCTGGTCCTTCTCCGCCGACCAGGACGTCTTCTCCATCGAGGAGATGGTCGCGGCCTTCGACATCGCCGACGTCAACGCCAACCCGGCCCGCTTCGACCTGAAGAAGGCCGAGGCGATCAACGCCGACCACATCCGCCGCCTCGACCCGAAGGCCTTCGCCGAGGCGTGCCGCCCCTGGCTCCAGGCCCCGCACGCCACCTGGGACGCGGCGGACTTCGACGAGGCCGCCTGGCAGGCCATCGCGCCCCACGCGCAGACCCGCCTGACGGTCCTCTCCGACATCACCGCCAACGTCGACTTCCTCTTCCGCAAGGAGCCGGTCGAGGACGAGGCGTCCTGGACCAAGGCGATGAAGGGCGACCCGGTGGCCCTGCTCACCACCGCCCGCGAGAAGCTGTCCGGCGCCGACTGGTCCAGCGCCGACTCCCTCAAGGAGGCCGTCCTGGCCGCCGGCGAGGCCCACGGCCTCAAGCTCGGCAAGGCCCAGGCCCCCGTCCGCGTCGCTGTCACCGGCCGCACGGTAGGCCTCCCCCTCTTCGAGTCCCTGGAAATCCTGGGCAAGGACCGGACGCTGGCGCGCATCGACGCGGCGCTGGCGAAGCTGGGCGCGTAACGCGGAGGCTTGACGCCGTACGCCGAAGGGCGGTCACCGGGTGCCGGTGGCCGCCCTTTCGTAGGTGACGGCTCCGGCTCACGCGGCCACGAGATCGATGACGTTGATCACGACGTGCGTGTTGGACACCACGTACTGGACGAAGCCGCCCTCGAAGGTGGCCGACCAGCTGTTGTCCCGATGGCTCTTGGCGGGCGCGCCGAACGGATTGAGGCTGAGCCGTTTCTCCAGCTCCTCCAAGGAGACCCGTTGTGCGGCGCTCAGGGCTGCCTTGCACCGTGCGGCGCGGTCCGCGTACCTGATGACGTAAGCGGTCATGGGCACCTGCCGACGTCGATGGGATTGTTCTCGGCGTCGTACGCATTCCCCTCGGCGTCCCGGAAGACCATGCCCTCCGTGTCCCCCTCCGCCAGGCGCTTGGCCATCTGCTCCACCTGATCCAGGTAGCCGGGCGTCGCACACGCGCAAGCGAAGGGGAACCACTTGTCGACGACCCGGTCCAGCTCCGCACGGTCGAATTCCGCCGCCGCGCTGAGCCAGTCCTGCTCGAAGTACTGGAGCCAGTCCGGGCGCCGCTGCAACGCCGTACGGATGGCGTCCGGAGTCCGCTCGCAGGCGTTCCGATCCACTTCGATCTCTCTGTCCATGGCCGGCGACCTCCGGTACGTGTAGGCAGGGCGGGACTCACGGTAGGCGGCGCCGGGGCACGCATCCAGGAAATCGGGGCTTCCGTGTCCCGGCGGACGCACCATGACCGGCGACGGTCGAATCGGTCCGCTCGGCCGGGCCCTCATGCCCCCGGCCAGACGACGCTCCCCAGACTCCCCGGCCGCATCGACACGAACCGGGCCGCGCGCTCCGGCGCCGTCACCGACATCCGGAAGCCGCAGTCCACGCCGGCGACATCCGCCCGCCCGTCCTCGTAGGCGAGGCCCCATGCGGCGACCCGCGCGTCCCGGAACCCACCGACGGCGTACTCCTCGACGACGGCGAAGAGACGGGGCGCGGTGGCGTCGACCAGTTCTTGTACCTCCCGCCCGAACCCATCAGGGGGGCCGGGGAGGGGTGGGGGTGGGGATACGGTGGTCATGTGAAGTCTCCCGCCTGTGGGCGAAGTTGCTTGGCCGACAGCGAGGAGACTAGGGCGGTTGCTGGTATGCAGACCATTGATTGGCTGGATTCCGTACCGCTACCACTCCTGTGAGTGAAAGGCAGAAGGTATTGGTCCGTGCCAAGGTCCCGCCGACGGTCAGACAGCGGCGTCTTGGGGCCGAGCTGCGCCGTCTTCGGGAGCACGCAGGACTGTCCGCGACGCGTGCCGGAGAACTGTTCGGCGCGCCGCAGTCGCGTATCAGCAACATCGAGGCGGGCAACTACGCGGTCAGCGCGGACCGTGTCAGGGCGCTGGCCCGGCTCTACGAGTGTTCGGACGATGCCCTCGTCCAGGCGCTGGCCGCGATGACCGGCGGCCGTACGCGCGGCTGGTGGGACGAATACCGCGAGTTGCTGCCCGCGGCGCTGGTCGAGGTAGCCGAGTTCGAACACGAGGCCACGGCGCTGCGGGTCGCCGTGCTCGTGGCTATGCCCGGCCTCCTGCAGTGCGCCGAACACGTCCGCGCCGCATACAGCCAGAACGTGCCTCCGCTTCGCCCGTTCGAGATCGAACACTGCACTGCGTTCCGCATCAGGCGCCAGGGCGTCCTGCACAGGGAAATACCGTTGCCCTACACGGCGATCATCCACGAAGCCGCGTTGCGGATGGGGATCGGTGGGGCCGACGTCGTGCGTGCACAGCTTCGGCATCTCATGGACATGGGTGAGCACGAGAACGTCACGATCCAGGTGGTCCCTTTCGGGCAGGCGGATTTTCCCGCATCAGGCGGCCAACCGATCACCTATGCGTGTGGGCCCGTGCCCCAACTGGACACCGTCCTGCTGGATACCGACCACGGCCTTGAGATTCTCCACGCGGAGGATCAGCTCGCCCGTTACCGGGAGGTTCTGGACCGCATGCGTCGGTGTGCACTCGATCCCGCCGAGAGTCGCAACTTCATCCACAAGATCGCGAAGAGTGTGTGAGGCCCGACGATGTGCGATTACCAGTGGCAGAAGTCCTCGTACAGCAACGCGGCGGTGAACTGTGTGAACATCGCCGCCGCCTCCGACGGCACCCTCCGTCTCCGGGAGAGCGACGCCCCCGAGGTGGTTCTCTCAGCTACCCGCGACAGCATCGCCGCGTTCCTCGCCGCGATCAAAGGGCACGGCGCCCGCCCGCCCGTGCGTACGTAACCGCTGACCACGCGCAGGGGCCCGGCAAGCCGAGCCCCCCACGTCACCTTCGGCGCGCGAGCGCGCCTCAGCAGACCTCGACGCGCTTGTACTTGCCCCAGTCGCTGTGGTGCCGGTAGCTCTGGCCGTTCTTCAGGGTGTGGCAGTCGAAGGGGCCGAAGGAGCCGACCACGCGGACGCGCACGGTCTTGCCGCAGGTGTTCTCGACGCGGGCTTCCCAGTAGCGGCCCACCACCGTGAAGACGTTGCGCTTGACGCAGGCGGGTGCCGTTCCGTTCGCGGCGGCCGGTGCGGCGGTCACCAGGCTGCCGAGTCCCAGGCCTGCCACGGCCAGGCCCACCACGGCGGCACGCTTCATGTCGATCACTGGTCGGTCACTCCCCGTCCGATTCCGGACGGGGCGCGGAATCGGCGCCCCGGCAGGGCGACAGCATGCCATGGCTTTGACGTGCGCAGGGCGAAAACCAAGATCCCGCGGGGTCCGCCCCGGTACGGTCGGTTCCATGACCATCGACGCCGTCCTCTGGGACGTGGACGACACGCTCTTCGACTACACGGGGTCGGACCGCGTGGGAGCCCTGCGGCACATCGAGGCGGAGGGGCTGCTCGGGCGGTACGCGGACGCCGAGTGCGCGCTCGGGCGGTGGCGGGAGTGCATGGAGGCAGCCTTCGCGCGCTTCCTGGCGGGGGAGCTGGGTTTTCTGGAGCACCGCAGGGAGCGGGCGCGCACCTTTCTGGGGACGCCGCTGAGTGATGACGAGGCGGATGCCTGGTTCGGGCGGTACGTCGCGCTCTACGAGGCCGCCTGGACGCTCTTTCCGGACGCCGCGCGGGCCCTGGAGGATCTTGCGCCGCTGGCCCGGCAGGGGGTGCTGTCGAACTCCTCCGTCGCCAACCAGGACCGCAAGCTGCGGACGCTGGGCATCCGCGATCACTTCGAGGTGGTGCTGTGCGCCGACGAGCTGGGGCACGCGAAGCCGGCGGCGGAGGCGTTCCGGGCGGCCTGTGACGCGATGGGGCTGAAGCCCGGCCGCGTGCTCTACGTGGGCGACAAGCTGGACGTGGACGCCATCGGCGCGCGGGACGCCGGGCTGGGCGCGGTGTGGGTGGACCGGGCGGGGCAGCGGGGCGAGGTGCCGGCCGGGGTGACGCGGGTCGGGGGGCTCGCCGAGGTGCCCCCGCTGGTGCGCGGCCTTATCGGTTTTGGAGCGTCGTCCACCTTCGGGTAATGTTCTTTCTGCGCCGCCCGGGCGGGCCGAAAGGCCGGGCCGGGAAGCGCAAGCCGAACAAGACCCCGGCGAGGGGTTGCGTTCTGGTGGGCTATGGTGTAATTGGCAGCACGACTGATTCTGGTTCAGTTAGTCTAGGTTCGAGTCCTGGTAGCCCAGCAAGAGATCTTCTCAAGGTCTCTTGATCGCGCAGTGCAAGCCCCCGTTGTGTAGCGGCCTAGCACGCCGCCCTCTCAAGGCGGTAGCGCCGGTTCGAATCCGGTCGGGGGTACAGATCCTTTCTCACCGTCACCTTCGGGTCGCTCCCGGATGCGACGACGCAAGGATCGCTAGGGCCCCCGTTGTGTAGCGGCCTAGCACGCCGCCCTCTCAAGGCGGTAGCGCCGGTTCGAATCCGGTCGGGGGTACTGGTCTAAACCACCATGGGCTATGGTGTAATTGGCAGCACGAGTGATTCTGGTTCATTTAGTCTAGGTTCGAGTCCTGGTAGCCCAGCGCGAAATCGCAGGTCACCTGCGGTTCTGCAGAGCAAGCCCCCGTTGTGTAGCGGCCTAGCACGCCGCCCTCTCAAGGCGGTAGCGCCGGTTCGAATCCGGTCGGGGGTACGCGCAAGGAAAGGCCCTCCCCGCTGGGGAGGGCCTTTTCGCATGGGGCGCCCCGGGACGGGGCGCCCGCCTCACGCGTCGCCGCGGAACCGGCGGTGCGACTCCTCCGCCTCCGCGAGCCGCCGCAGGCTCAGCAGTACCGGTTCCATGAGGACGGTCAGCGCCACCGCCGCCTCCACCTGCTCGGCCGGCGTCTCGTACTCCTCCACCAAGTCCAGGTCGGCGACGGCCAGTTCGCCGGCGATCCGGGCGTACGGCAGCACGCTCTCGACGGTGTGCGGATAGCCGAGCCGGGCGAGCGCGGCCAGGGCGTTCACCAGCATCCCGTACGCGGGGGAGACCGCCCCCAGCTCCAGCCCGTACTGCCAGCCCAGGCGGCGCAGCAGTGCGTCCGCCGTCCCGCGCGCGGCGGTGGTCTCCGGGGTCTCCTCGGCGGGCCCGGGATCGTGCGGCAGGGCCCAGACGGCCGCGCCGAGGCGCATGTGGTGGTCCAGCGACTCGTCCTCGACCGCGGCCAGCACCTCGCGCGCGGTGGCCACCGGCATCTTCCCGACCTGGACCAGCGCCCGCACCAGGCGCAGCCGGCGCAGGTGGGCGTCCCCGTACTCGGCCGTGGTGGCGGTGACCCGCTCGCCCGGCGGGAGCAGCTTCTCCCGCAGGTAGTACTTGATCGTGGCGGTGGGCACTCCGCTGCGTTCGCTCAGTTCCGCCAGTCGCATCCGCTTGCGCCCTTCCTTGGAGAGTGTCACTATCCAAGCATGGATAGTGCCGCTATCCAAAGTCCGGAGAGGCAGGGGGGCAGTCGTGAGCGACAAGGTCGTGCCGGGGCGCATGGTGGTGGACACCGACGGGGAGGTCGTCGTCTTCCTGATCGGCATGCGTGTCAACAGGTGGCGGGACGTGCGGAGTTGGGCGCCTGTGTGGCTGGGGATGCCGCGGATGCTCAAGGAGCTGTCGCGCGAGCGGAGTGCGGGACTGCTCGGATTCCGGCTGCTGAGCGGCGGGCCGCGCTCCTTCACCGTCATCCAGTACTGGGAGTCGCGCGAGAAGCTGTACGCGTACGCCTCGGAGCAGGACATGGCGCACCGCCCCGCGTGGGCGGCGTTCAACCGCCGCGCGCGGAGCGGCAAGGGGGGAGTCGGTATCTGGCACGAGACCTACGTCGTGCCGGCGGGGGCGTACAGCACGATCTACCACACGGTGCCGCCGACCGGGCTGGGGGCCGCGTACGGCGTCGCGCCGGCCGGCCGGCGCGGCAGGACGACCGCACCCGCGAGCGTGCCGCAGTACGGCTGACGCCCGCGGCGCGACGCGTGGCGGCGCTCCGGCCGGCCGGTGTTCTCGCTGGTCAGCCGGTGCGCCGCAGCGCCTCGCTGAGGCGCGCCGCCGCGTCGATGACCGCCTGGGCGTGCATCCGGCCCGGGTGGCGGGTCAGCCGCTCGATCGGCCCGGAGACCGAGACGGCGGCGACCACGCGGTTCGAGGGGCCGCGTACGGGGGCGGAGACCGAGGCCACGCCCGGCTCCCGCTCGCCGATCGACTGGGCCCAGCCCCGGCGCCGTACGCCGGACAGCGCGGTGGCCGTGAAACGCGCGCCCTGGAGGCCCCGGTGCAGCCGCTCCGGCTCCTCCCAGGCCATCAGGATCTGGGCCGCCGAGCCGGCCTTCATCGGGAGCGTGGAGCCGACCGGGACGGTGTCCCGCAGTCCGGACAGCCGTTCCGCCGCGGCCACACAGATCCGCATGTCGCCCTGGCGCCGGTAGAGCTGCGCGCTCTCGCCCGTCACGTCCCGCAGATGCGTGAGCACCGGTCCGGCCGTGGCCAGCAGGCGGTCCTCGCCGGCCGCCGCGGCCAGTTCCGACAGCCGCGGGCCGAGGATGAACCGGCCCTGCATGTCCCTCGCCACCATCCGGTGGTGTTCCAGTGCCACGGCCAGCCGGTGTGCCGTGGGTCGTGCGAGCCCGGTCGCCGTGACCAGCCCGGCGAGGGTGGCCGGACCGGACTCCAGAGCGCTCAGTACCAGAGCTGCCTTGTCGAGAACGCCGACGCCGCTAGAGTTGTCCATGCAACGATACTCGCGTCTCACAGTGTGAAACGCAAGTTCAATTTTCCGGGGAAGCCGCCAATCTGTAGGCACGGCCCCCGACCAGGGCCCGGCACGACGCCCGCAACCGGGGGACGGGCGCTTTGCACACAGTCGAGTTGGGCCGGCAATGCGGCCGGCCGGAGGGAAAGCGATGGGACGGACACTCGCGGAGAAGGTCTGGGACGACCACGTCGTCCGGCGCGCGGAAGGCGAGCCCGACCTCCTCTTCATCGACCTGCACCTGCTGCACGAGGTGACCAGCCCGCAGGCGTTCGACGGCCTCCGCAAGGCCGGGCGCCGGGTGCGGCGCACCGACCTCACCATCGCCACCGAGGACCACAACACCCCCACCCTCGACATCGACAAGCCCATCGCCGACCCCGTCTCGCGCACCCAGCTGGAGACGCTGCGCAAGAACTGCGCGGAGTTCGGCGTCCGGCTGCACCCGCTGGGCGACGTCGAGCAGGGAGTCGTCCACGTGGTGGGACCGCAGTTGGGACTGACCCAGCCCGGCACCACGGTGGTCTGCGGCGACAGCCACACCTCCACCCACGGCGCGTTCGGCGCGCTGGCCTTCGGCATCGGCACCAGCCAGGTCGAGCACGTGCTGGCCACCCAGACACTGCCGATGGCGCCCTTCCGGACCATGGCCGTCACCGTCGAGGGCGAGCTGCCCGACGGCGTCACCGCCAAGGACCTGATCCTCGCCGTCATCGCCCGGATCGGCACCGGCGGCGGCCAGGGGTACGTCATCGAGTACCGCGGCGAGGCCATCGAGAAGCTCTCGATGGAGGCCCGGATGACCATCTGCAACATGTCCATCGAGGCGGGCGCCCGGGCCGGCATGATCGCCCCCGACGCGACCACCTTCGCCTACCTGAAGGGCCGCGACCACGCGCCCCAGGGGCAGGAGTGGGACGACGCCGTCGCGTACTGGCGGACGCTGCGCACCGACGACGACGCGGTCTTCGACCACGAGGTCGTCATCGACGCCTCCGAGCTGGCCCCGTTCGTCACCTGGGGCACCAACCCGGGCCAGGGTGCGCCGCTTTCGTCGGCCGTCCCCGACCCCGCTTCGTACGAAGACGCATCGGAGCGCTTCGCCGCCGAAAAGGCCCTGGAATACATGGGGTTGACGGCGGGTCAGCCGCTGCGCGACATCCGTGTGGACACCGTCTTCGTAGGTTCGTGCACCAACGGGCGGATCGAGGACCTGCGTGCCGCCGCCGAGGTCGTACGGGGCCGCCGGATCGCCGACGGCGTACGGATGCTCGTCGTACCGGGCTCCGTGCGGGTCGCCCTCCAGGCGGTCGAGGAGGGGCTCGACAAGGTGTTCACCGGAGCCGGTGCGGAGTGGCGGCACGCCGGCTGCTCGATGTGCCTGGGCATGAACCCGGACCAGCTGGCCCCCGGCGAGCGCTCCGCCTCCACCTCCAACCGCAACTTCGAGGGACGGCAGGGCAAGGGCGGCCGCACCCACCTGGTCTCGCCCCAGGTCGCCGCCGCAACGGCGGTTCTCGGCCATCTGGCATCGCCGGCCGATCTGGCCGACGCCGACGTACGTACGCCCGCGGGAGTCTGAACCATGGAAGCCTTCACCACCCACACCGGCCGGGCCGTCCCGCTGCGCCGCAGCAACGTGGACACCGACCAGATCATCCCGGCGCACTGGCTCAAGAAGGTCACCCGCGACGGCTTCGAGGACGGGCTCTTCGAGGCCTGGCGCAAGGATCCGGCGTTCGTGCTGAACCAGGACGCGTACCGGGGGGCGACCGTCCTGGTGGCCGGACCCGACTTCGGCACCGGCTCCTCGCGCGAGCACGCGGTCTGGGCCCTGCAGAACTACGGCTTCAAAGCCGTCATCTCCTCGCGTTTCGCCGACATCTTCCGGGGCAACTCGCTGAAGAACGGACTGCTGACCGTGGTGCTCCCGCAGGAGACCGTCGAGGCGCTGCAGAAGCTCGCCGAGGCGGACCCCGCGGCCGAGGTCACCGTCGACCTCGTCGGCCGGCAGGTCCGGGCACCGGGCATCACCGCAGGGTTCGAGCTGGACGAGAACGCGCGTTGGCGGCTGCTGGAGGGCTTGGACGACATCAGCCTCACCCTTCGGGAGGAGGAGGCCATCGCCACGTACGAGGCGAACAGGCCGTCGTTCAAGCCGCGTACGGTAGTAGTCTGACCTCGGGTTTTTTGGCTCAAAGCCTTATTGCGTACGATGCGCCCCTTGCTAGTTGGCAGGGGGCGCATCGGCGTGTGAAGGCTGCTGTTGAGGCCCCGTGAAGCGACAACTCGCCGCAGATGGCACAATTAGCGCATGGAACGCGACGACCAACTCAAGCTCTACGGTCTCGTCGCCGACCGACTCAAGGACGCACACACACGAGTGCGGACACTGCAAGTCCCGGAGGGCGTACGCATGGCGCTGACCCGGAAGCTGCTCGTCATCACGGCGGCGGCGAAACACGATCTGGCGGACGCGGCAAGGCGTCTGGAGTGGTTCATGAACGACCTCGACGAGGGTCGCTTTCCCGAAGACGTGCACGCCGACGGAACTCCGTGAAGGTCGAGTTCGTTGCGGCACAAGGGTGATTAGCCCGTTTCGTGTTTGATTTGCGGTATATATCTGCCTAACGTGCGAAAAGGCTTGAACACTTTCGTTCCAGCAATGTCTCCGAAGGGGAAGACGTGAACAAGGCGCAGCTCGTAGAAGCCATTGCCGACAAGCTCGGCGGCCGTCAGAACGCCGCGGACGCGGTGGACGCGGTACTGGACGCAATCGTCCGTGCAGTTGTCTCCGGCGACCGCGTATCGGTCACCGGATTCGGTTCGTTCGAGAAGGTGGACCGTCCGGCCCGCTACGCCCGCAACCCGCAGACGGGTGAGCGGGTCCGGGTCAAGAAGACCTCGGTGCCCCGTTTCCGCGCCGGTCAGGGCTTCAAGGACCTGGTCAGCGGCTCGAAGAAGCTCCCGAAGAACGACGTGGCCGTCAAGAAGGCTCCCAAGGGCAGCCTTTCGGGCGGTTCCACCCGTACGACGGCCAAGGCCGCCGCCAAGAAGGCCACCGCCAAGAAGTCGTCGGCCGCGAAGAAGACCACGGCCACCGCCGCCAAGAAGGCGACCCCGGCGAAGAAGACCACGGCCACCGCCAAGAAGACCACGGCGACGCCGGCGAAGAAGACCACCGCCACGGCGAAGAAGTCGGCGGCCAAGAAGACCACGGCCACCGCCAAGAAGGCCACCCCGGCCGCGAAGAAGGCGACCCCGGCGAAGAAGGCCACCACCACCGCCAAGAAGACCACGGCCAAGAAGACCGCGCCCGCGACGAAGGCGACGGCGAAGAAGGCCCCGGCCAAGAAGACCACGGCCCGCAAGACCACCGCCAAGAAGACCACCGCCCGCAAGCGGTAATCAGCAGCGGCGACGCCACGCGTCGGGCCGGACTCCCCCCGGGGAGCCCGGCCCGCGGTGCGTCCTGAGCGGCCCGCCGGGCGTGCGGTACGGCCGCCGTACGCCGTCTAGGCTGGTCACCATGCAGGCCACCGCGTACACCTACGACGCCCAGACCCGTTCCGGCAGCGTGCTGCTCGACGACGGTACGCCGCTGCCCTTCGACGCGGCGGCCTTCGACGCCGGCGGCCTGCGGCTGCTGCGGCCCGGCCAGCGGGTCCGTATCGACGTCGAGGTCATGGACGACGTCGGCGGCGGCCAGGAGAAGGACGGGCGCCGCATCGTGCTCATCACTCTTCAGACATTCTGACGGCTTTCCGGCACCCCGCGGGCGCTCCGACGGCCGCGCGCCGCCCTTTCCCGGCGATCCGCCGCCCTTCGCCGCCCTCCCGGCGTCACGGCGCCTTTCCCCTCCCCTCGGACGTTACCGGTGCCTTTCGTCACGCTCCGGGCGCCCTGACACCTTCCGCCGCCGTACGGTCCCGTATCCGCGGCACGCAGCGGGCGGTGTGCCGCCCCACGCCCAGCGCCAGCGCGGCCCGCAGATCCTCGCCGGTGTCCACGTCCCGGCGTACGGATTCGGTGTCCGGCAGCACGATCTCGTGCGCCCCCGATTCGCGGTGACGCGCCCGGGACGGGCCTCCGAAAGCGGGTGCCAATTCCACTCCCGGCGCCGCGCACAGCAGCGTCGTCCCGATTTCCGCCGCATCCGCGAGAAATGCCCGGGGAAATGCGGCGGCCGCCGACAGCACCCGCCCCAGTTCCGCGGGCCGCAACGCCGGGAGATCCGCGTTCAGCGCCGCCACGGCCGCGCCGGCGCGCCGCTGCCGTACCCGCCCCGCCCCGTACGCCAGCGCCGCGTTGAGACCACGGGCCGGTACGTCCGCCACGACCCGCGCTCCGAGGGCCGCCAACCGCTCCCCGGCCACCGGATCGTCCGTGACAACCGCCACATCCAGGACGTCTTCGCAGGCCAGCGCGGCCGACACGGTGTCCAGCGCGAACGCCAGTGCCAACTGGGGCCGGAGCGCCTCCCCCGCCGCCCGGGACAGCCTGCTCTTCGCCCGTACCAGGGGTTTCAGCGGCACGACCAGGCTCCAGCCCGCGTCCGCTCCGTCTCTTCGCATCGCCCTCATTCTCACCTGCCGTCACCGCCATCCGTGAGCGGCGGGGTTACGGTGTTCTCGACATAGCGGGTACCTGGGGCGACACTTGTGCGGCTGCCGGGTCGCAGCAGCTCAGCAGATCCCACAAGGAGGGTGTCCCAGTGTCCCGCCGCAGAATCGGCTTCTGGTACCGCTTGGCCGCGGTCATCTGCAAACCGCCGCTCCTGGTTCTGTTCAAGCGGGACTGGCAGGGAATGGAGCACATTCCCGCCGACGGCGGATTCATCACCGCGGTCAACCACAACTCGTATCTGGACCCGCTCTCGTACGCGCACTACCAGTACAACACCGGACGCGTCCCGCGATTCCTCGCCAAGTCCGGGCTCTTCAAGGGCGGCTTCGTCGGCCTGATGATGCGCGGCACCGGCCAGATCCCGGTCTACCGGGAATCCGCCGACGCCGCGGTGGCCTTCCGCGCCGCCGTGGCCGCCATCAACAAGGGCGAATGCGTCGCCTTCTACCCCGAGGGCACCCTCACCCGGGATCCCGACATGTGGCCCATGCAGGGCAAGACCGGGGCCGCCCGCGTGGCATTGCTCACCAAGGCACCGGTCATCCCGGTGGCGCAGTGGGGCGCCAACGAGGTGATGCCGCCGTACGCCAAGGAGAAGAAGCTGCGGCTGTTCCCGCGCAAGACCCTGCGGGTCAAGGCGGGGCCGCCGGTGGACCTGAGCGAGTTCTACGGCAAGGAGCCCACCGCCGAGGTGCTGCGCGAGGTGACCGACAAGGTCATGGCCGCCGTCACCGACATCCTCGCCGAGGTGCGGAACGAACCGGCGCCGGCCGAGCCGTACGACCACCGCAAGGACGCCGTCCGGCGCAGCCGGGCCCGCCGGGAACAGCAGGCCGCCGAGCGGGCACGCAAGCGGGACGAGCAGGGCGTCGACCTGGACGACCAGGCACCGAAGACACAGGAGGATGAAGGCAAGTGACGCGCTGCGCCGTCTACGGCACGGGGTCCTGGGGTACCGCATTCGCGATGGTGCTCGGTGACGCGGGCTGCGAGGTGACGATGTGGGGCCGCAGAGCGGGCCTGGTCGACGCCATCAACACCGGCCGGACCAACCCCGACTACCTGCCGGACGCACAGCTGCCGGAGTCCGTACGGGCCACCACCGACCCCGCCGAGGCCGCCCAGGGCGCCGATTTCACCGTCCTGGCCATCCCGTCCCAGACGCTGCGCGACAACCTCGCCGCCTGGGCGCCCCTGCTGCCCGCCGACACCGTCCTGGTCTCCCTGATGAAGGGCGTCGAACTGGGCACCGCCAAGCGGATGAGCGAGGTCATCGAGGAGGTCGCCAAGGCCCCCGCCGAGCGCGTCGCGGTGCTGACCGGCCCCAACCTCGCCAAGGAGATCGCCGCCCGGCAGCCCGCCGCCGCGGTCGTCGCCTGCGCGGACGAGGCCGTGGCCCGGCGCCTCCAGGCCGCCTGCCACACCCCCTACTTCCGCCCGTACACCAACACCGACGTGGTCGGCGCGGAGCTGGGCGGCGCGGTCAAGAACGTCATCGCGCTGGCGGTCGGCATGGCCGGCGGCATGGGCCTGGGCGACAACGCCAAGGCCTCCCTGATCACCCGCGGCCTCGCCGAGACGACCCGGCTGGGCCTCGCGATGGGCGCCGACGCGCACACCTTCGCCGGCCTCGCGGGCATGGGCGACCTGGTCGCCACCTGCTCCTCGCCGCTCTCCCGCAACAACACCTTCGGTGCCAACCTCGGCCGCGGGATGACGCTGGAGGAGACCATCGCGGTCACCAAGCAGACCGCGGAGGGCGTCAAGTCCTGCGAGTCGGTACTGGATCTGGCGCGCCGGCACGGCGTCGACATGCCGATCACCGAGACGGTCGTGGACATCGTCCACGAGGGCAAGCCCCCGCTGGTGGCCCTCAAGGAGCTGATGTCGCGCAGCGCCAAGCCCGAGCGGCACTGACGGGCGCCGGGCCCGAGCGGCATCCGGCCACGGCCGGACCGTGGCGACTCCCGGGCCCGCGGCACAGACTCCTCCTGAGGCAGCAGGTACGCTCAACGCGATATGAGCAGCGAGACCTCTCCCCAGAAGCCCCGCGTCGCCGTCGTGTTCGGCGGGCGCAGCTCCGAGCACGCCATCTCCGTGGTCACCGCGGGCGCCGTACTGGCCGCCATCGACCGCGAGAAGTACGACGTGCTGCCCATCGGCATCACGGCCGACGGACGGTGGGCGCTGACCGCCGACGCCCCGGAGCGGATGGCCATCACCGACCGGAAGCTGCCGAACGTGGCGGAGCTGAGCGAGTCCGCCGACGGCACCGTCGTCCTGCCGGTGGACCCGACCAGCCGCGAGGTCGTCTACAGCGAGCCGGGCATGGCGCCCAAGGTGCTCGGCGAGGTCGACGTCGTCTTCCCCGTACTGCACGGCCCGTACGGCGAGGACGGCACCCTCCAGGGCCTCCTGGAGCTGTCCGGCGTGCCCTACGTGGGCTCCGGAGTGCTCGCCTCGGCCGTCGGCCAGGACAAGGACTACATGAAGCGGGTGTTCACCTCCTTCGGGCTGCCGGTCGGCCCGTACGAGGTCATCCGCCCGCGCGAGTGGGAGCAGGACCCCGCCGCGGCCCGCAAGAAGATCGTGGACTTCGCCGGCGAGCACGGCTGGCCGCTGTTCGTGAAGCCCGCCAGGGCCGGCTCCTCCATGGGCATCTCCAAGGTGGACGACCTCGCCGGGCTGGACGAGGCCGTCGAGGAGGCACGCCGCCACGACCCCAAGATCATCGTGGAGTCGCTGCTGAGCGGCCGGGAGATCGAGTGCGGTGTCCTGGAGTTCGCGGACGGCCCGCGCGCCAGCGTGCCGGCCGAGATCCCGCCGGTCTCGGACCACTCCTTCTACGACTTCGAGGCCAAGTACATCGACTCGGCCAGCGGCATCGTGCCCGCACCGCTCACCCCGGAGCAGACCGCGCGAATCCAGGAGCTGGCCGTGGCGGCCTTCGAGGCGGCCTCCTGCGAGGGCCTGGTGCGCGCCGACTTCTTCCTCCAGGAGAACGGCGAGTTCGTCATCAACGAGATCAACACGATGCCCGGCTTCACGCCCATCTCGATGTACCCGCGGATGTGGCAGGAGAGCGGCGTGAGCTACCCGGAGCTGGTCGACCTGCTGATCCAGGCGGCCCTGCGACGCTCCACGGGCCTGCGCTGACCCCCGGACCGTGCCCGGCCGGCGTCCTCAGACCCCGGCCGGCACCGTCCTGCGGACGGCGTCCGCGAAGTCGGTGAGCACACTGACCTCCGGGGCGTACTTCCCCGGCACGCTGACCTCGACATACGTCCTGCGCAGCACGGTCGTGAAGCGGTACCCGTCGTCCTGCTGCTCGAAGAGCCACTCGACACCGTCGACTTCCGCCGCGTCCGCACCGGGGTTGTAATGTTCACTCCCAGGCGTCAGCACGGCGGGCTTGCGTACCCCGCAGCGCAGCCGGACGGCGGGATCGCCCCAGACGGCGGTGAAGTCCGAGACCGGGTCGGCGGTGCCCCGCTCCAGCCCGTCCACGGTCCGCGGCAACTCCTTCTGGAGTGCCCGGCACTGCCGCGTGGAGTCGCCCGTGGGCGAGGGGGCGGCGACGGGGACCGAGGACGAGCAGCCCACCGCGGCGAACGCCACGGTGAGCAGGGCCGGAACCAGCAGCCGGCGCGACGAGGAGATCACCCGGCCGAGCATACGGGGGAGCTAGAGATGGACCACCGGGCAGGTCAGGGTGCGGGTGATGCCGTCCACCTGCTGGACCTTGGCGACCACCATGCGGCCGAGCTCGTCGACCGTGTCGGCCTGGGCCCGCACGATCACGTCGTACGGGCCGGTGACGTCCTCGGCCTGGATCACGCCGGGGATCTTGGCGATCACTTCCGCCACGGCCGACGCCTTGCCCACCTCGGTCTGGATCAGGATGTACGCCTGTACCACGGGACCTCCAGGGCGGCTTCGAGGATCATGTGGGAAGAAGGGACGCCACGGTACCGCGTCGGTGCGCGCGCCGGGGAGACCCGCGCGGGGAACACGACGCGCGGCGCGGGGACCGGCCACCTCGGGGGAGCGGGGGCCGCGCCCGCGGCGACGCGGTACGCGACGGCGACGCAGTACGGATCGGCAGCGCAGTACGGATCGTCCGTACGCATCGGAAGGGCAGCAGCATGAAGGGCACCGTGGGCGAGCTGGGAGAGTTCGGGCTGATCAGGGAGCTGACCTCCCGGCTCACCGCCACCCCGGCCGTACGGATCGGTCCGGGCGACGACGCCGCGGTGGTCACCGCGCCGGACCGCCGGGTCGTGGCCAGCACCGACGTACTCCTCGAAGGGCGGCACTTCCGCCGCGACTGGTCCACCGCCTACGACGTGGGCCGCAAGGCCGCCGCACAGAATCTGGCCGACATCGCCGCCATGGGCGCGGTGCCCACCGCCATCCTGCTCGGCCTGGTCGTCCCCGCCGAACTGCCCGCGACCTGGGCCACCGAGCTGATGGACGGGCTGCGCGACGAGTGCCACGTGGCGGGCGCCGCCGTGGTCGGCGGCGACGTCGTGCGCGGTGACACCATCACCGTCGCGATCACCGCACTGGGTGACCTGCGCAACCAGGAGCCCGTCACCCGATCCGGTGCCCAGCCCGGCGACGTCGTCGCCGTCACCGGCTGGCTGGGCTGGTCGGCGGCCGGCCACGCGGTCCTCTCCCGCGGCTTCCGCTCCCCGCGCGCCTTCGTGGAGGCGCACCGCCGCCCCGAGCCCCCGTACCACGCGGGCCCGGCGGCGGCCGGTCTCGGCGCCACCGCCATGACGGACGTCAGCGACGGCCTGGTCGCCGACCTCGGCCACATCGCCGAGGCCAGCAAGGTCCGGATCGACCTGCGCTCGGGCCAGATCGACATCCCCTCGCAGATGTCCGACATCGGTACGGCGGTCGGCGTGGACCCGATGCAGTGGGTGCTCAACGGGGGCGAGGACCACGCCATCGTGGCGACGTTCCCGCCGGACGTGAAGCTGCCCGCCCGCTGGAAGGTGATCGGCGAGGTGCTGAACCCGTCGGCGCTGCCGCAGGTGACGGTGGACGGGGCGCCGTGGGCGCACGCGGGCTGGGACCACTTCGGCGAGGATCCGGACGGCGATCCGGCAGCCGGCGCCTGAGGAGCCGGGGGACGGGTCCGCTTCCGAGGGACCACGGGCGGGCCCCGGGAGGGCCACCGGTAGATTCGCCGGTATGCGTACCCCTCCACGCGTCCTGACCGTCGCCGGGTCCGACTCCGGCGGCGGCGCGGGCATCCAGGCCGACCTGAAGACGATGCTGGCGCTCGGCACGCACGGCATGAGCGTGCTGACCGCCGTCACCGCACAGAATTCGCTGGGTGTGCAGGGCGCGTGGGAGCTGCCCGCCGAGGCCGTACGGGCCCAGTTCCGCAGCGTCGTGGACGACATCGGCGTCCAGGCCGTCAAGACCGGGATGCTCTCCTCACCGGAACTGGTCGAGACGGTCGCGGACCTGCTCGCCGGGGTGTCCGCGCCGGTCGTCGTGGACCCGGTCGGCGTCTCCAAGCACGGCGACGCGCTGCTCGCCGCCTCCGCGCTGGACGCGGTGCGTACGCGACTGCTGCCCACCGCCACCCTCGCCACCCCCAACCTGGACGAGGTCGCCCAGCTCACGGGCGTACGGGTGGCGGGCGAGAAGGACCTGCCGCGGGCCGCCGCCGCGGTCCTCGGTTTCGGGCCGCGCTGGGCGCTGATCAAGGGCGGCCACCTGGCGGGCGACGCCGTCGACCTGCTCACCGACGGCTCCGAGGAACACTGGCTGCGCGCGCCCCGGCACGACAACCGCCACACCCACGGGACCGGCTGCACCCTCGCCAGCGCCGTCGCCGCCCGGCTCGCGCGGGGGGACACCGTCCCGGAGGCCGTGGCGGCGGCGAAGGAGTACGTCACCGGAGCCATCGCGGGCGGCTTCCGCCTGGGGGCGGGGATCGGGCCGGTGGATCATGGGTGGCGGATGCGGGGGTAGGGAGGCGTCCGGAGCCCATCGCCCAGCACACCGGGCTCCGGGCCCCGGGCTCCGGGCAAGGCAAAAAGCCGGTCCACCGAGGTGGACCGGCTTTCAGGCAACCGGCGGGGCTGCGCTACGACTAGGACGTCAGCGCGAGACCTTGCCGGCCTTGATGCACGAGGTGCAGACGTTGAGCCGCTTCGGCGTGCGCCCGATGACCGCGCGCACCGTCTGGATGTTGGGGTTCCAACGACGGTTGGTACGGCGGTGCGAGTGGGAAACGCTCTTGCCGAAGCCCGGCCCCTTGCCGCAGACGTCGCAGTTGGCAGCCACGGGTCACTCCAAAGACTTCAGATGCACTTACGGTGAATCCCGACGAGCGGAGTGCATTGAACCGACCCGATTCGTCAGGAGAGGAATGGCCCGATTCGCATCGGGCAACCGGAGCAGCATACAACGACCGCTCCCGTAGAACGAAACTACCATGACCGCCCGGGCCCCCGCCCCGGCCGCCGGGCCTCCGCGCGACTACTGTGCGGTGGATCGCATGACCGAGCCGAGCCCGCGACGGGCCGCTGGCCGAGGAGGACGAACGGTGCCGCACCCGCTCGACGCCGATGCGGTACGCACCTGGTGCGCCCTCGCGCTCCAGGCCCTGGGCCGCGAGCGCGAGCGGATCGACGCGATCAACGTCTATCCCGTGGCCGACGGGGACACCGGCACCAATCTCTACCTGACCGTGGAGTCCGCGGCCCGCGCGGTCGAGGCCGCCTTCGACGGGCACGGCGCCTCGGGCACCGCGCCGGGCCTGGCCGACGCCGTCGGCGCCATGGCGCACGGGGCCCTGATCGGCGCCCGCGGCAACTCCGGCACGATCCTCGCCCAGCTCCTGCGGGGGATGGCGGAGATCCTGGGGGACGGGAACGGGGCCGGGCACGGGCACGGGGACGGTGAGGCGGACGGCGCCCAGGGCCCGGCGGCGACGCTGAAGCGCGCGCTGCGGCGGGCGGCCGAGTCCACGTACGAGGCGGTGGCGCACCCCGTCGAAGGCACCGTGCTCACGGTCGCCACGATGGCTGCCCAGGCGGCGGAGCGGGCCGACGGCACCCCGGCGGCGGTCGCACGGGCCGCGTACGAAGGCGCACGGGCCGCTCTGGAGGAGACGCCGGGGCAGCTGGCCGTCCTGGGCCGGGCGGGCGTCGTGGACGCGGGAGGCTGCGGCCTGGTCGCCCTGCTGGGCGCGCTGGCGGGCGCCCTCTCCGGGGAGGTGCCCACGGCGGCGATCACCGTACGGCCGGACGCCCCCGTACCGGTGGCAGGCGGCTGCCAGGAGGTGGACGGGCGGGCCCCCGAGGGGCGGCACCCGGGCGGCGCGGATCCGGGCGACGCGGGTCCGGACGACGCGGACCCGGACGGGCCCGCCTTCGAAGTGATCTACCTCCTGGAGGCCGACGACGCCGCCGTCGCCCGGCTGCGCACCCGGCTGGACGGCCTCGGGGACTCCCTGGTCGTCGTCGGCGGGGACGGACTGTGGAACGTGCACGTCCATGTGGACGACGCGGGCGCCGCCGTCGAGGCGGGCATCGAGGCGGGCCGCCCGTACCGCATCCGCATCACCCACTTCGGCGCGGCCGAAGGCGGCCGGGCCCCGCGCCGCCGCGAGCCGGAGCCGGTGGCGCGCGCCGTGGTGGCCGTGGTGCCGGGCGACGGGCTCGCCGGACTGTGTGCGGAGGCCGGCGCGACCGCCGTGACCGTACGCCCCGGGGAGCCGCCCGCCAGCGGTGAGCTGGTGCAGGCGATCCGCCAGGCGAACGCCCGCGAAGTGATGCTGCTGCCCAACGACCCCGAACTGCGGCACACCGCGGCGGCCGCGGCCGAGCAGGCCCGTACCGAAGGCGTACGGGTCGCCCTCATCCCCACCCGCGCCGCCGTCCAGGGCATCGCCGCGCTGGCCGTGCACGAGCCCGCCCGCAGCTTCGACGAGGACGTGGTGGCCATGACCTCGGCCGCCGGCGCCACCCGCTACGCGGAGCTGGCCGTCGCCGAACGGCAGTCCTGGACGATGGCCGGTGTCTGCCAGGCCGGGGACGTCCTCGGGCTGATCGACGGGGACGTGGTGGTGATCGGCGCCGACCTGGCCGCGACCGCGGTGACCGTACTGGACCGGATGCTCTCGGCCGGCGGGGAAATGGTGACGCTCGTGCTGGGCGCCGATTTCCCCGATTCCCTCGCGGAGCGCCTGGAAAGGCACGTACGCGAGCGCCACCTGGCCGTGGACACCGTCGTCTACGAAGGCGGGCAGCGGGGCGCGCCCCTGCTCATCGGCGTCGAATGACGCGGACCGCGCGTCGCACACGGCGGGACGGCCCGGAAGGCATTCCGGAAAACCGGCCGGGAAAGCCCGCCTGACCGGCGGAATTCCGGGGCCTGCCGCCGGTTGTCAGTGGCGTGGTGTGCAATGGTCACCGTGTCCGCGCTCGACGAACCCCTGAAGAAGATTCTCGGTGGCACCACCGCCAAGGTGATGGCCGAGCATCTCGGTCTGCACACGGTCGGCGATCTGCTCCACCACTATCCGCGCAGATACGCGGAGCGCGGTGAGCTGACCCGCCTCTCCGACCTGCCGCTGGACGAACACGTCACGGTCGTCGCGCGGGTCGCGGACGCCCGCGTGCTGAAGTTCAACAACGGCCGCGGCCAGCGCCTGGAGGTGTCCCTCACCGACGGCAGCGGCCGGCTCCAGCTCGTCTTCTTCGGCAAGGGCATCCACAAACCGCACAAGGACCTGCTGCCCGGCCGCCGCGCGATGTTCGCGGGCAAGGTCTCGGTCTTCAACCGCAAGCTCCAGCTGGCCCACCCCGAGTACGCGCTGCTGGACGGCGAGGGCGGCGAGGAGGCGGTGGACGCCTTCGCGGGCCGCCTCATGCCGATCTACCCGGCCTGCCAGCAGATGGCCTCCTGGAAGATCACCAAGGCCGTCGACGCGGTGCTGCCCAGCGTCCGCGAAGCACTCGACCCGCTGCCGGAGGCGCTGCGCGCCGGCCGCGCCCTGCTGCCCCTCCCGGACGCCCTGGAAAAGGTCCACCGCCCGCGCACGAAAGCCGACATCGAGGACGCCCGCTCCCGCCTGAAGTGGGACGAGGCGTTCGTCCTCCAGGTGGCCCTGGCCCGCCGCCGCCTGGCGGAGACCCAACTCCCCGCCACCCCGCGCCCGTTGACCCCCGGCGGCCTGCTCGACGCCTTCGACGCGAAGCTCCCCTTCACCCTCACCGAAGGCCAGCAGAAGGTCAGCCGGGAGATCTTCGGGGATCTGGCGACCGACCATCCGATGCACCGGCTTCTCCAGGGGGAGGTGGGCAGCGGAAAGACCCTGGTCGCCCTCCGCGCCATGCTCGCCGTCGTGGACACCGGCGGGCAGGCGGCGATGCTCGCGCCCACGGAGGTGCTGGCCCAGCAGCATCACCGGTCCATCACCGAGATGATGGGGGAGCTGGCCGAAGGGGGGATGCTCGGCGGTGCCGAGCACGGCACGAAGGTGGTGCTGCTGACGGGGTCGATGGGCGCCGCCGCCCGCCGGCAGGCGCTGCTGGACCTCGTCACGGGCGAGGCCGGGATCGTCATCGGTACCCACGCGCTGATCGAGGACAAGGTCCAGTTCCACGACCTGGGCCTGGTCGTCGTCGACGAGCAGCACCGCTTCGGGGTGGAGCAGCGCGACGCGCTGCGCGGCAAGGGCAAGCAGCCGCCGCACCTCCTCGTCATGACGGCGACCCCCATTCCCCGTACGGTCGCGATGACCGTCTTCGGTGACCTGGAGACCTCCGTACTGGACCAGCTCCCCGCCGGGCGCTCGCCGATCGCCAGCCATGTCGTGCCCGCCAAGGACAAGCCGCACTTCCTGGCGCGGGCCTGGGAACGGGTGCGCGAGGAGGTCGAGTCGGGCCACCAGGCGTACGTGGTCTGTCCGCGCATCGGCGACGAGGACGACGCGCCGAAGGGCAAGGGCGCCAAGAAGAAGTCCGCGGAGGAGGCGGGGGACGGCGGGGGAGAGGACAAGCGGCCCCCGCTGGCCGTCCTGGAGGTCGCCGAGCAGCTCACGAAGGGCCCGCTGGCCGGGCTGCGCGTCGAGGTGCTGCACGGCCGGATGCATCCGGACGACAAGGACGCGGTGATGCGCCGGTTCGCGGCCGGCGAGGTGGACGCGCTGGTGGCGACCACCGTCATCGAGGTCGGGGTGAACGTCCCCAACGCCACCGCCATGGTGATCATGGACGCGGACCGGTTCGGCGTCTCCCAGCTGCACCAGCTGCGCGGCCGGGTCGGCCGCGGCTCGGCCCCCGGCCTGTGCCTGCTGGTCAGCGAAATGCCCGAGGCCAGCCCCGCGCGGGCCCGGCTCGCCGCGGTGGCCGGCACCCTCGACGGCTTCGAGCTGTCCCGTATCGACCTGGAGCAGCGCCGCGAGGGCGACGTCCTCGGCCAGGCCCAGTCCGGCGCCCGTACGTCCCTGCGGATGCTCGCCGTCATCGAGGACGAGCAGGTCATCGAGGCCGCCCGGGAGGAGGCCACCTCGGTGGTCGCCGCCGACCCGGAGCTGACCGGCTACCCGGAGCTGCGCATCGCCCTCCAGGCGCTGCTGGACGCCGAGCGCGAGCAGTATCTCGACAAGGGGTGACGAGCGGATCCGACAGGGGCGACGAGCCGTGTCCCGACAGGGCTGACGGGCAGCGGGGCCGGGCCGGGCGGCCCGGCAGCGTCCGACGCCATATCGTGGGGGAGTGGTCCGCGCAGGCGGGCCGCCCCACCCGCAGCGCGAAGGACCGAGACCCATGACCCGCGTGATCGCCGGCACGGCCGGCGGCCGGCGCCTGGCCGTGCCCCCCGGCACCGGCACCCGACCGACCTCCGACCGGGCGCGCGAGGGCCTGTTCTCCACCTGGGAGTCGCTGGACGGCCCGCTGGCCGGCGCCCGGGTGCTCGACCTGTACGGCGGCTCCGGCGCCGTGGGCCTGGAGGCGCTGTCCCGCGGCGCCGCGCACGTCCTGCTGGTCGAGGCCGACGCCCGCGCCGTCCGCACCATCCGCGACAACGTCCGCACCCTCGGCCTGCCGGGCGCCGAGGTGCGGGCCGGCAAGGCCGAGCAGGTGGCCGCGGGTCCGGCCCCGGAGGAGCCGTACGACGTGCTCTTCCTGGACCCGCCGTACGCCGTCACCGACGACGATCTTGGGGAGATCCTGCTCACACTCCTCCGGCGGGGCTGGTGTGCCGAGGAGGCACTCGTCACCGTGGAGCGCAGCACCAGAGGCGGTCCGTTCCCCTGGCCTGCCGGGTTCGAGGCCATCCGGTCCCGGCGCTACGGCGAGGGGACGCTTTGGTACGGTCGCGCCGCTTCGACGTGCGACAACGCGTCATGACCGGACCGGAGAGCGAGGAACCTCAGTTGCGCCGCGCAGTCTGTCCGGGGTCGTTCGACCCCATCACCAACGGGCACCTGGACATCATTGCCCGGGCCTCCCGGCTCTATGACGTCGTACACGTCACCGTCATGATCAACCAGGCCAAGAAGGGCCTCTTCTCGGTCGACGAGCGGATCGACCTGATCCGCCAGGCCACCGCCGAGTACGGCAACGTCCAGGTCGAGTCCTTCCACGGCCTGCTCGTCGACTTCTGCAAGCAGCGCGACATCCCCGCCATCGTCAAGGGGCTGCGGGCGGTCAGCGACTTCGACTACGAGCTGCAGATGGCCCAGATGAACAACGGTCTCTCCGGCATCGAGACCCTCTTCATCCCCACCAGCCCCACCTACAGCTTCCTCTCGTCCAGCCTGGTCAAGGAGGTCGCGGCATGGGGCGGCGACGTCTCCCACCTCGTACCGCCCTTCGTCCTGGAAGAGCTGACGAAACGGCTGGGCGCCAAGTGAGCCGCTGACCACCCGTCAGCAGGTGTCGGTGCGGGGCCCTGTGGACGTACAGTCGTCCCCGTTCCGTCGTACCGACCCGGAAAGTGGCGAGTCCAAGGTGGACGTGCAGAAGAAGCTCGACGAGATCGTCCGGACCGTCGGCAGCGCCCGGTCCATGCCCATGTCGGCCTCGTGCGTGGTCAACCGCGCCGAGCTGCTCGCCATGCTGGAGGAGGTGCGCGCCGCCCTGCCCGGGTCGCTCGCACAGGCGCAGGAGGTGCTCGGCGACCGCGCGCAGATGGTCGAGGAGGCCCGTGCCGAGGCGGAGCGGATCATCGAGTCCGCCAACGCCCACCGCGGCTCGCTGATCTCCGACACCGAGGTGGCCCGGCAGTCCCAGGCCGAGGCCGACCGGATCCTGGCCGAGGCCCGCCGGGAGGCCGAGGAGATCCGCGCCGAGGCGGACGACTACGTGGACAGCAAACTGGCCAACTTCGAGGTCGTCCTCACCAAGACCATCGGCTCGGTCGACCGCGGCCGCGAGAAGCTGCTCGGCCGCGCCCCGGGCGAAGGCGGCCACCAGGACGAGGACGGCATCCAGGCGCCCGAGCCCAGCGCCGACCCGCAGACGCTCAAGGACCGCGCCGACCGGTACGTGGACGCCAAGTTCGGCGCCTTCGAAGCCGTCCTGACCAAGACCCTGGAAGCCGTCGGCCGCGGCCGGCAGAAACTCCAGGGGGTCCGGCCGACGGACGAGCTGGGCGGCCTCGCCGCACCGGCCGACGGCCGGCACCCGGTGCACACCGGCGACGCCGAGTACCTCGCGGGCCTCGCCGAGCTGGCCGACCCCGTACCGCCGCAGCCGCAGGTCCCGCCGCAGCCCACCGTGCCGCCCCAGGCGCAGCCCGAGGACCGGCAGGACTACTACACCGGCCAGGGCTACCCGCAGCAGGACGCCTACGGCTACCCGCAGGCCCCGTACGCGCAGCAGGACCCGTACGGCTACGGCTGGCAGGACCCGCAGACGCAGCAGCACCCGCACGAGCAGCCCTACGACCCGAGCGCGGCCTACCTCCAGCAGGCGCAGCTTCCCGGGCAGGCCCCCGCCGGGCGGGCGGCGCAGCCCGCCGCGCTGGACGAGACCAGCCTCTTCGACACGAGCATGATCGATCTCGACCGGCTGCGGCAGTACGAGGAGGGGCGGCAGTAGCGGATTGGGCCTATCGGGACCGTTCCAGTATCCTGGCTCTTCGGTCGCGTGTACGTCCGCGATCTCTGCTGCCCGGTCGCCTCTCGGTGACGGGGCGGCTCGTACGTCAGCGTAGAAAGCAGGAAGCCATCAACGCCCGCCTCGACCACCGTTCCCCGCTCGTGTTCGACACGCGCGATCTGGGACGACGTCCCGGCGCGCTGCAGCGGCTCTCCCGCACCGTCGAGGCCCCCCGGGACCTCGGCAACGAGGTCATCGGCGTGCCCGAGGGCGCGCCGGTGGAACTCGACTTCCGCCTGGAGTCCGTCATGGACGGGGTGCTTGTCACAGGTACCGCCCGTGCATCGCTCCAGGGGGAGTGCGTAAGGTGTCTGGAGCCGCTGGAGCGCGAGCTCGCAGCGGACTTCCAGGAGATGTTCGCCTACCCCGACGCCGACGCCAGGAACCGCACCGCGGAGCCCGGCGACGACGCCGAGGAAGAGGAGGACACTCTCTTCCTCGAGGACGACCTGTTCGACCTCGAACCCGTGCTGCGTGATGCGGTGGTGCTCGCACTGCCGATGCAGCCGGTGTGCCAGGACGACTGCCCGGGCCTGTGCTCCCAGTGCGGAGAGCGGCTCGCGGACGACCCGGACCACCACCACGACGCCGTCGACATCCGTTGGGCGGCACTGCAGGGACTCGCCACCGGCCCGGACGGCGAGAAGGACAACATGAGCGGCGCCGAAGCGGGCGTCGACGAGAAGCAGGAGAAGTAGCCGTGGCTGTTCCGAAGCGGAAGATGTCGCGCAGCAACACGCGCCACCGCCGGTCGCAGTGGAAGGCTGCGGTCCCCACCCTGGTGGCGTGCGAGCGCTGCCACGAGCCGAAGCAGCAGCACATCGCGTGCCCGAGCTGCGGCACCTACAACAAGCGACAGGTCCTCGAGGTCTGATCGGCTGGTGACAGGCTCTATGTCAGACGCCCCTACGTCACCCCGCAAGCGCGGGGCCGACACGGCAACGGCGGACACGGCCTCGTCCCACACGCTTCTGGAAGGGCGGCTCGGGTACCACCTCGAGTCCGCCCTTCTGGTGCGTGCGCTGACGCACCGCTCGTACGCGTACGAGAACGGCGGCCTGCCCACCAACGAGCGGCTGGAGTTCCTCGGGGACTCGGTGCTCGGCCTGGTGGTCACGGACACGCTGTACCGCACCCACCCCGACCTGCCCGAAGGCCAGCTGGCCAAGCTGCGGGCCGCGGTGGTCAACTCGCGCGCGCTCGCCGAGGTGGGCCGCGGCCTCGACCTCGGCGCCTTCATCCGCCTCGGCCGGGGCGAAGAGGGCACCGGCGGCCGGAACAAGGCATCCATCCTGGCCGACACCCTCGAAGCGGTGATCGGCGCGGTCTATCTCGACCAGGGCCTCGACGCGGCCGGCGAGCTGGTGCACCGGCTCTTCGACCCGCTCATCGAGAAGTCGGCCGGCCTGGGCGCCGGCCTGGACTGGAAGACCAGCCTCCAGGAACTGACCGCGACCGAAGGTCTCGGCGTCCCGGAGTACGTGGTCAGCGAGACCGGTCCGGACCACGAGAAGACCTTCACTGCTGCTGCCCGCGTCGGTGGTGTCTCGTACGGCACCGGCACCGGCCGCAGCAAGAAGGAAGCCGAGCAGCAGGCGGCGGAGTCCGCCTGGCGGGCGATCCGCGCGGCGGCGGACGAAGCGGCCGAGAAGGCCGCGGACGCGCCGCCGGCCGGGGAGCCCGTGGTTCCCCCGGCCGGGGAGCCGCCCGTCTCCGGCTGAACCCGCAGTGTTCGTCACTCCCGGTCGTCCGCCCCGTGCAGGGGAGGGCGGCCGGGCAGTGCTTTACGGGGGTGCACGGGGCGTACGGGGCCGCCGTCGCGTCCGGCGTGGGGCTGTCCCGTACCGCGCGTACGTCGCGTCCGGTGTGGGCTGCCCCGTGCCACCCGTGCATCGCGTCCGGTGTGGGCTGCCCCGTACTACCCGTACACACCCGTACCGCCCGTACACCCGTACCGCATCCGCACCGTGCCCTCCCGCGTCGCGCGGCGGGGCGCCCCATGACGAGGAGAGCCGTGCCCGAGCTGCCCGAGGTCGAGGTCGTACGCCGTGGACTGGAGCGCTGGGTACGGGGCCGGACCGTCGACGCCGTCGAGGTCCTGCACCCGCGGGCGGTCCGCCGGCACACCGCCGGGGCCGTCGACTTCGCCACCCGACTGAAGGGGCAGCGGATCGGCGAGGCCCGGCGCCGCGGCAAGTACCTGTGGCTGCCGGTCACCGACGGCCTGTCCGTCCTCGCCCACCTGGGCATGAGCGGGCAGCTCCTGGTCCAGCCGCAGGACGCGCCCGACGAGAAGCACCTGCGGGTCCGCTTCACCTTCGACGACGACGCCGGCACCGAGCTGCGCTTCGTCGACCAGCGCACCTTCGGCGGGCTGTCGCTGCACGACGCCGTGCCCGGCGACCTCGAAGGGCTGCCCGACGTCATCGCGCACATCGCCCGTGACCCGCTCGACCCGGCCTTCGACGACGCCGCCTTCCACGACGCGCTGCGCCGCCGCCGGACCACCGTCAAGCGCGCGCTGCTGGACCAGTCGCTGATCAGCGGCGTCGGCAACATCTACGCCGACGAGGCGCTGTGGCGCTCCCGGCTGCACTACGACCGCCCGACCGCCACCCTGACCCGCCCCCGCACCACCGAACTCCTCGGCCACATCCGCGACGTGATGACCGCCGCGCTCGCCGTGGGCGGCACCAGCTTCGACAGCCTCTACGTCAACGTCAACGGGGAGTCGGGCTACTTCGAACGGTCGCTGGACGCGTACGGGCGCGAGGACGAGCCGTGCCGGCGCTGCGGTACGGCGATGCGCCGCCGCCCCTGGATGAACCGTTCCAGCTACTTCTGCCCACGCTGCCAGCGACCGCCCCGCCCGTGACCCGCACCGGGCACTCGCCGCGCCCGAGCCCGTATCCGGCACCCGCCGCGCCCGTGACCCGCACCGGGCGCTCGCCGCGCCCGAATCCGTATCCGGCACCCGCCGCGCCCGTAGCCCGCACCGGGCACTCGCCGCGCCCGAGCCCGTATCTGGCACCCGCCGCGCCCGTAGCCCGCACCGGGCACCCGCCGCCTCAGGCGTCCGCGCGCGCCGCGTCGTAGCGCTCCCGCGCCGCCAGTACCTCCGGCATCCGGTTCTCCACCAGCTCGATGAGCCCCAGCAGCCGCTCGGCCACCTCGCGCCCCAGCGGCGTCAGCGCGTAGTCCACCCGTGGCGGGTTGGTCTGCTGGGCCTCGCGGTGGACCAGCCCGTCGCGCTCCAGGGCGTGCAGGGTCTGGGACAGCATCTTCTCGCTGACCCCGTCGACCTGCCGCCGCAATTCGTTGAAGCGGAACGTGCCCTGGTGCAGCGCGCCCAGCGTCAGGCCGCCCCACCGGTCGGTGACGTGCTTGAGGGTGTCGCGCGACGGACACGTGCGCGCGAAGACGTTGAACGCCTCCTCCGCCCCCGCCTCCGTCCCGCACGCCGGAACCTCCTGCGGGCTGCCGTGATTCGCCATACGCCAAGCCTACTCCCGCACAGCGCTAGCTCATCGATTGCGCTTTCTTTTAGTTAGTGCTTTCCTTTGGTCATCGGACCGCGCCGCACCCCGCCGCGCGGCACACACGGAGGAGCCCTCCCATGTCCACGCCCGCCCCCGCCGCCACCCCCGTCGTCGCCGTCGCGTACCACTCCGGCTACGGCCACACCGCGGTGCTCGCCGAGGCCGTACGCGCCGGCGCCGCCGATGCCGGCGCGACCGTTCACCTGATCAAGGTCGACGAGATCACCGAGGCCCAGTGGGATCTGCTCGACGCCGCCGACGCGATCGTCTTCGGCTCGCCGACCTACATGGGCACCGCGTCCGGCGCCTTCCACGTCTTCGCCGAGGCCACCGCCAAGCGCTGGGCGACCCGCGCCTGGCAGGACAAGCTCGCGGCGGGCTTCACCAACTCCGCCTCCAAGAGCGGCGACAAGCTGCACACCCTGCAGTTCTTCTCCGTGCTGGCCGCCCAGCACGGCATGCACTGGGTCAACCTCGGCCTGCTGCCCGGCTGGAACGCCACCACCGCCTCCGAGAACGACCTCAACCGCCTCGGCTTCTTCCTGGGCGCCGCCGCGCAGACCGACAACGACCGCGGCCCCGACGGTGTCCACAAGGCCGACGTCGCGACCGCCGAACACCTCGGCCGCCGCGTCGCCGGTCAGGCCGCGCTCTTCGCCGCCGGCCGCGCCGCCGTCGCCGCCTGACAGGGCCGCCGGTGCCGGGCGCTCGCGGGTGCGGCGCGCGCCCGCCCCGCGCGCTCCGCCCCGGACATGCCGTCCGTACGCGGGGACACGTACACGCCGACCCACCCGCATACGCGTGCTTTCGTACGGATGGAGATGCGACCCTGTAGCCAGGGGGCCATACCTTCGGAGGTTGGGATCCGATGGCGACGAGTATGCATCTGGTCTGGAGCTCGGCGGCGCCCGGCAGCGTCGTGTACGAGACACACGCGATCGAGGTGGTCGAAGAGGGCGGCGTACACGGCGAGGTCGTCAGCCGGCGGCACGAGGTGACGGTGCGCAGCCGCGCCCACGCCGAGGAGATCGCCGCCGAACACGACTTCGAGCTCTACCGCGACGGCGAGGAGTGGGAGAGCCTTCCGGAGGAGGGCTGAGCCGGCGCCCGTGGCACCGTCCGGGTCAGAACCCGAAGTCCTGCGTCCACCACGGGCCGCCCGGGCCGAAGTGCGCTCCGACCCCCAGGGTCTTGTACTCGCAGTTGAGGATGTTGGCGCGGTGGCCGGAGCTGTGCATCCAGGTGTCCATCACCGCGCGGGCGTCGGCCTGGCCGCGGGCTATGTTCTCGCCGCCCATGGTGGCTATGCCCGCTTCCTCGGCCCGGTCCCAGGGGCTGCGTCCGTCCGGGTCGGTGTGGTCGAAGAAGCCGCGGCGCGCCATGTCGGCGCTGAAGTTGCGGGCCAGGGCGCCCAGTTCGCGGTCGGCGGTCACCGGTGAGCAGCCCGCCTTCGCGCGCTCCTGGTTGACCAGGGTCACCACCTGCGACTCGGCGTCCGAGGGCGTGGTGCCCGGCGCGGCGGAGGCGGACGGGGTGCGCTTCGGGGGCGCGGGGGTGGTGGGCGTACGGTCCGGGCGCTGCGTACGGTCCCGGCCGGCGCCGGTGTCCGCGTCGGTACCGGTGTCGCCCGCGGGCGTGGCCGACTGCCGGGGGACCGGAGTGGCCGAAGGGGGCGCGGACGACGTGGGGCGCGCGCGGTCCGGGATGTCCGGGCGGGGCTCACCGCGGCTGGCCTGGCCGGTGCCGCGGTCCGTGGGCGTCGCGGACGCCGTCTCGCGCGCCGGCGGGTGCGGCAGGGAGTCGGCGCGCACCCGTTCGCCGGAGCCGCCGTTGCCGCCCCAGTCGTACGGGCTGCCGCCGGGCAGCAGGCCCGAGGCGACGGCGACCGCGCCCATCGCCACGGCGGCCGAAGCGCCGAGCAGTCCGGTGCGGACCGGGGCGCTGCGGCGGTCGCGCGCGGGGCGGGGGCCGCGGTGCCGGCCGGAGTGCGGGGGCGGTGCGGAGGCCGGGGTTCCGGCCTGGTCCGGGGCTCCGGGGGCTGCGGGCGATGCGGGAGCGGAGCGTCGATGGCGGCCCATCCACTGCCTTCCTTCTGTCCACACGAACGTCAACGTGTCTCACTCGTAAGGGTGAGTCTCGTTGCCGGGCGACTGTACGCCATGACGTGTGGGGCCGATGTGCCCGACGAGCAATTGGCCGGTTAACGTGCAGACATGAACGAAGATGTCCGCCTGACCGCCTGGGTGCGCGGCCGGGTCCAAGGGGTCGGTTTCCGGTGGTTCACGCGGGCCAACGCGCTGCGCATCGGCGGCCTCGTGGGGTTCGCCCTCAATCTGGAGGACGGGCGGGTCCAGGTCGTCGCCGAGGGGCCGCGTGAGCGGTGCGAGGAACTGCTGGAGTGGCTGCGTACCGGCGACACGCCCGGACGGGTCGAGGGTGTGGGTGAGATCTGGGACACGCCGCGGGGCGGTTACGACGGGTTCGCGATCCGCTGACCCGTGCGGGGCGCGGTATCCGGGAACCGGACGGCGGGCCGGTTTCGCGTGTCCCCGTCAGATGCACAATGCAGTCATGACCTGGTGGTTGCCAACTCGGCCGACCCGTGCAAGGCTGCCGCTGTAAGGATGATCTCCACGCCCCCGAGGCGCTTTTCTGGGGAGCCGGTCCGGCGTTGCCGCGGCCGCGGGCTCCCGGGCGCCCAAGGATACGGGGCGTGATCGTGTTGACCCTCAAACCTTTTGGTGAGACTCTGGAAGCCCCGCGCACCTTAGCTGTTTGGCATTGAGTTCGCAGGACAATGACAAGCACCGCGGGTGCGAATCCCTCACGACCCACACCGCTTCGGTCGGTCACTCAGTGTGGAGGACCATCCATCATGGCAAAGGCGCTTCTCGGTTACGTCGGCGGCTCCGACCCCCGAGTCCTCTCCGAGATGCGACGGCTTCAGCAGCGCGTCCAGGACCTCGAATCCGAACTCATCCGGATGCAGGCCGAAAACGACATGCTGTCCGCTGCCGCACGTCACGACGACTCGATGCTTGAGGGCATCGACGTACCCCAGGCGGAGCCCGCGCTCACCTGACCCCATCCCCCGGGGCCGACGGGCTGTACCGCCAGCCGCTTGAGGCACCGCTAGCAAGATCTTCAAGGGACGCTTCGGCGTCCCTTCGTCGTTTCCGCTCGCTTTTCTCTTCGGTCCCCGGGTGACCCTCACCGTCTGATGTGCCCTGCACCTTCAGCAACGAAACCGAAATCGCACAGCCGCCGGGAGAGCGGACGCCGCGGACACCGCCCGGCATTGCGCGTCCGGCCGGGTGCGCCGGGGCCCTCGTGCCGGGGCGGTCCCCGGCGGGGGCCGGGCGGTAGAGTCCAACGGCGTGCATCTCAAGAGCCTGACACTGCGAGGATTCAAATCCTTCGCCTCCGCCACGACACTGCGCTTCGAACCCGGCATCACCTGTGTCGTGGGCCCCAACGGGTCGGGCAAGTCCAACGTCGTCGACGCCCTGTCCTGGGTCATGGGCGAGCAGGGCGCCAAGTCGCTGCGCGGCGGCAAGATGGAAGACGTGATCTTCGCCGGGACGACCGGCCGGCCGCCGCTCGGCCGCGCCGAGGTCTCGCTGACCATCGACAACAGCGACGGCGCGCTGCCCATCGAGTACGCCGAGGTCACCATCACGCGGACGATGTTCCGCAACGGCGGCAGCGAGTACCAGCTCAACGGCGACACCTGCCGCCTGCTGGACATCCAGGAACTGCTGTCGGACTCCGGCATCGGCCGGGAGATGCACGTCATCGTCGGTCAGGGCCAGCTCGACTCCGTCCTGCACGCCGACCCCATGGGGCGCCGCGCCTTCATCGAGGAGGCCGCCGGTGTCCTCAAGCACCGCAAGCGCAAGGAGAAGGCGCTGCGGAAGCTGGAGGCGATGAAGGCGAACCTGGCCCGCGTCCAGGACCTCACCGACGAGCTGCGGCGCCAGCTCAAGCCGCTGGGCCGGCAGGCCGCCGTCGCCCGCCGCGCCGCCGTCATCCAGGCCGACCTGCGCGACGCCCGGCTGCGGCTGCTCGCCGACGACCTGGTGGCGCTGCGCGAGGCGCTACGCGCGGAGATCGCCGACGAGGCCGCACTCAAGCAGCGCAAGGAGACCGCCGAGCAGCGCCTGAAGGAGGCCACCCGGCGCGAGGCCGCCCTGGAGGAGGAGGTACGGACGCTGACGCCACGCCTCCAGCGGGCCCAGCAGACGTACTACGAGCTGTCGCAGCTCGCCGAGCGCGTGCGCGGCACCGTCTCGCTGGCCGACGCGCGCGTCAAGAGCGCCACGGCTGCCCCGCCGGAGGAACGCCGCGGCCGCGACCCGGAGGACCTGGAACGGGAGGCGGCCCGGGTCCGCGAGCAGGAGGCCGAGCTGGAAGCCGCGCTGGAGGCGGCGAGCCGGGCCCTGGAGGACACCGCGGAGCACCGTGCCGAGCTGGAGCGGCAGCTCCAGGACGAGGAGCGGCGGCTGCGGGACGCGGCGCGCGCCATGGCGGACCGCCGGGAGGGGCTGGCCCGGCTGCACGGGCAGGTCACCGCCGCGCGCGGCCGGGCGGCGTCGGCCCAGGCGGAGATCGGGCGGCTGGTCGCGGCCAGGGACGAGGCGCGCCGGCGCGCGGCCGACGCCCAGGAGCAGTACGAGACGCTCAAGGCCGAGGTGGACGGGCTGGACGCGGACGACGCCGACCTGGCGCGGCAGCACGAGGCCGCGAAGCAGGACCTGGCCGACGCGGAGGCCGCGCTGAGCGCCGCGCGCGACGCGCTGACGGCCGCGGAGCGGCAGCGCGCGGCGGTCTCCGCCCGCCACGAAGCGCTCGCCCTCGGGCTGCGCCGCAAGGACGGGACCGGAGCGCTGCTCGGCGCGGCCGGCCGGCTGACCGGCCTCCTCGGCCCGGCCGCCGAACTGCTGACCGTCACCCCGGGCCACGAGGTACCGGTGGCGGCGGCGCTCGGCGCGGCGGCGGACGCCGTGGCGGTGGCCGACCCGGCGACGGCCGCCGAAGCGATTCGCCTCCTGCGCAAGGAGGACGCCGGACGTGCGGCCATGGTGCTGGGCGCGGGGCCGGAGCCGGACCGCCCCGTGGACTCCGGAGGCCTGCCGCTCGCGGCCGAACTGGTCCAGGGACCGGAGGAGTTGATGCGCTCCGTACGGTGGCTGCTGCGCGGCGCAGTGGTCGTCGGCACGCTGGAGGACGCCGAGGAACTGGTCGCGTCCCGGCCGGACCTGACGGCGGTGACCGCAGAAGGCGACGTCCTCGGAGCCCACTTCGCACAGGGCGGATCGGCCGGCGCGCCGAGCCTGCTGGAGGTGCAGGCATCCGTCGACGAGGCCGCCGCCGAGGCCGCCGAACTGGGCGGACGCTGCGAGCAGCTGACCGCCGCTCAGGAGGCGGCACGGCAGCGGCGGGACGCCTGCGCCCGCCTGGCCGAGGAGGCGGGGGAGCGGCGGCGCGCCGCCGACCGCGAGAAGTCCCGCGTCGCCGGGGACCTGGGCCGGCTCGGCGGCCAGGCGCGCGGCGCCGCTGACGAGGCGGAGCGTTCGGCCGCCGCCGCGGCGCGGGCCGAGGAAGCGCTCGAACGGGCGACCGAGGAGGCCGAGGAGCTGGCCGCGCGGCTGGCGGTGGCCGAGGAGGAGCCCGGCGACGAGGAACCCGACACCTCCGTACGGGACCGGCTGGCCGCGGACGGCGCCAACGCGCGGCAGACGGAGATGGAGGCCCGCCTCCAGGTCCGTACCCACGAGGAGCGGGTCAAGGGCCTCGCGGGCCGGGCCGACGGTCTGGACCGCGCGGCGCGGGCCGAACGCGAGGCACGGGCCCGCGCCGAGCAGCGGCGCGCCCGGGCCCGCCACGAGGCGGCGGTGGCGTCCGCGGTCGCCTCCGGGGCGCGGCAGCTGCTGGCGCACGTCGAGGTCTCGGTCGTCCGGGCCGAGCAGGAGCGGCTGGCCGCGGAGCTGGCCAAGCAGGAGCGCGAGCAGGCGCTGGTGGCCGAGCGCAACGCGAGCCGGGACCTGAAGGGCGAGCTGGACAAGCTGACGGACTCGGTGCACCGCGGTGAGGTGCTGGGCGCCGAGAAGCGGATGCGCATCGAGCAGTTGGAGGCCAAGGCCCTGGAGGAGCTGGGGGTCGAGCCCGCTGCCCTGGTGGCCGAGTACGGCCCCGACCAGCCCGTACCGCCGTCCCCCGCCGCGCAGGGCGAGGAGCTGCCGGAGGACCCGGAGCACCCGCGCAACCGGCCGGTGGCCTACGTACGGGCCGAGCAGGAGAAGCGGCTCAAGGCCGCCGAGCGGGCGTATCAGCAGCTCGGGAAGGTGAACCCGCTGGCATTGGAGGAGTTCGCGGCGCTGGAGGAGCGGCACCAGTTCCTCAGCGAGCAGCTTGAAGACTTGAAGAAGACCCGGACGGACCTGCTGCGGGTGGTCAAGGAGGTCGACGAGCGCGTCGAGCAGGTCTTCACCGAGGCGTTCCACGACACGGCCAGGGAGTTCGAGGGCGTGTTCGCGCGGCTGTTCCCGGGCGGTGAGGGGCGGCTGGTGCTGACCGACCCGGACAACATGCTCACCACGGGCCTGGACGTGGAGGCCCGCCCGCCGGGCAAGAAGGTCAAGCGGCTGTCGCTGCTGTCGGGCGGTGAGCGTTCGCTGACCGCGGTGGCCCTGCTGGTCTCGATCTTCAAGGCGCGCCCCAGCCCGTTCTACGTGATGGACGAGGTCGAGGCGGCGCTCGACGACACCAACCTGCAGCGGCTGATCGGGATCATGGAGGAGCTCCAGGAGAGCTCCCAGCTGATCGTGATCACGCACCAGAAGCGGACCATGGAGGTCGCCGACGCGCTCTACGGGGTGTCGATGCAGGGCGACGGCGTCTCGAAGGTGATCAGCCAGCGGCTGCGCTGAGGGCGGCCGGGTAACCGGTGCGCGGCGGGGTAACCGGTGTGACATACACGATTGCTACGGCCCGCTACGGTTCATAACTTGAACGCATTGCCCCGGAAGCTGCGCCGAAACAAATTCATCACGACCTATTGACTTCGAAACTTGAAGGCATAGGGTCTGCAACGTTGCTTTTACCTTCAAGTGGTGGGTACCCCCAACCTATGCGCCACTGGAAGGGCCAGCCCCCTACGCCCGGCAGCGCAGCCGGGCACTGGAGTACACGTTGACCAGCACCGCGCAGCCGACGATGCCGGAGGGCCGCAAGGCCCAGCCGGACCACCTCGGCCATGTCATCTTCATCACCGCGGCTGCCGCGATGGGCGGCTTCCTCTTCGGCTACGACAGTTCCGTGATCAACGGCGCCGTCGAGGCCATCCGCGGCCGCTACGAGGTGGGCTCAGCGGGGCTCGCCCAGGTGATCGCCATCGCACTGATCGGCTGCGCCATCGGAGCCGCCACGGCCGGCCGGATCGCCGACCGCATCGGCCGCATCCGCGTCATGCAGATCGCCGCGGCGCTCTTCACGGTCAGCGCCGTCGGCTCGGCGCTGCCGTTCGCCCTGTGGGACCTGGCCATGTGGCGGGTCCTGGGCGGTATCGCGATCGGTATGGCCTCGGTGATCGGCCCGGCCTACATCGCCGAGGTCGCGCCGCCCGCGTACCGGGGGCGCCTGGGCTCCTTCCAGCAGGCCGCCATCGTCATCGGCATCGCCGTCTCCCAGCTGGTGAACTGGGGCATCCTCAACCTCGCCGGCGGTGACCAGCGCGGCAAGGTGGCGGGCCTGGAGGCCTGGCAGTGGATGCTCGGCGTGATGGTCGTACCGGCCGTGCTCTACGGCCTGCTCTCCTTCGCGATCCCCGAGTCGCCCCGCTTCCTGATCTCCGTCGGCAAGACCGAGAAGGCCAAGGAGGTGCTGGCCGAGGTCGAGGGCCGGAGCATCGACCTGGACACCCGTGTCTCGGAGATCAAGGAGGCGATGCGCCGGGAGCACAAGTCCAGCTTCAAGGACCTGCTGGGCGGCAAGGCCGGCTTCCTGCCGATCGTCTGGATCGGTATCGGCCTCTCGGTCTTCCAGCAGCTCGTCGGCATCAACGTGGCGTTCTACTACTCCTCGACGCTGTGGCAGTCGGTCGGCATCAACCCGAGCAGCTCGTTCTTCTACAGCTTCACCACCTCGATCATCAACATCGTCGGCACCGTGATCGCGATGATCTTCGTCGACCGGATCGGCCGCCGCCCGCTGGCGCTGATCGGCTCCGCCGGTATGGCCGTCGCGCTCGCCCTGGAGGCGTGGGCCTTCGCCTCCAAGACCGCGGACGGCACGCTGCCGACCGCCCAGGGCACGGTCGCCCTGATCGCGGCCCACGCGTTCGTGCTCTTCTTCGCCCTGTCCTGGGGTGTCGTGGTCTGGGTCTTCCTCGGTGAGATGTTCCCGAACAAGATCCGCGCCGCTGCGCTCGGTGTCGCCGCGTGTGCGCAGTGGATCGCCAACTGGGCCATCACGGCCAGCTTCCCGAGCCTTTCCGACTGGAACCTTTCGGGTACGTACGTGATCTACATGATCTTCGCTCTGCTCTCGATCCCCTTCGTGCTGAAATTCGTGAAGGAGACCAAGGGCAAGGCGTTGGAGGAGATGGGCTAACACCCCCCCGCCAGCTCATCTCCTCAGTTGTGGGCGGCTGCCCCGGTCCGTCGGACGGACCGGGGCAGCTCCTGTATTCCGGGGCAAGGCTTCGAGGCGGTTCCTTTCCGCGTGAATGGTTTTCCGTTGAAGCAAAGGCGGGCGGCGCCGCACGTCCCCGCGTGGCGCGGAGCGTGCCGGTCCCCAGGCCTCCTTGCAAGACGGACCGGGCCCGCGCCTCAGAGCTCCCTGAGGCGCGGAACGACCCGCTCCGCGAACAGGTGTACGGAACGCCAGCCTTCGTCCACCGGCATCCCGCCGCACAGCGGATGCAGGATCAGCGACCCCGCAGTCCCCGCCTCCCCGGCCAGCCGCACGCACTCCTCGGGCGTCACGATCCGGTAGACCCCCTCCTGGCGCAGCGCCTCGACATCGCCGGCGGCGGACCGGACGGCCGACTCCGCACCGGGCGACTGCCACGACGCGTACGTACGCGCCTCGTACAGCAGATGCCCGCCGTACTCGGCCCAGGCCCGGTCCGGATCCTCGGACACGTGCAGCAGACACGTACGGGCGGCGGGCTGCATCACCCAGCCCTCGGTCCCGTACTCGGCGCGCCGCGCGTGGTAGTACGTCTCCAGCTCGGGCAGCCGCGCACTGGGGAACAGCGGCAGCCCCAGCCGCGCCGCCCGGCGCGCGGCGGCCCGGGAACTGCCGCCGACCAGCAGCAGCGGATGGGGCTGCGTGTACGGACGCGGGGTGATCCGCACCGTACGGCCCCGGTAGCGGAACGGTTCACCCTTCCAGGCGGCGAGCAGCGTCTCCAGCACCTCGTCCTGGAGCTTGCCGCGCCAGTGCCAGTCCCGGCCGTGCGCCGCGTACTCCTCGGGCCGGTAGCCGATGCCCGCCACCGTGACCAGCCGGCCGCCGCTCAGCAGATCCAGCACGGCGATCTCCTCGGCCAGCCGCAGCGGGTCGTGCAACGGTGTGATCAGCGCGGAGACGGTGACCGTGATCCGCCGGGTGGCGCCCAGGACGGCGCCCGCGAAGGCCAGCGGCGCGGGCATCCAGCCGCTGTCCGTGGCGTGGTGCTCCTCGGTCTGGACCGTGGTCAGGCCCCGGTCGTCGGCGTACGCGGCCATCTCGACGGCGGCCCGGTAGCGCGCGCCCAGTACGTCGGGAGCGGGGCGGGGGCCGGCGAGGTTGAAGCGCAGGACCGTTACGGGCATGACGAACGTCCCCTTCGCCGAGGCGGTGGGCCCGGTTGGCGAAGGGGACGCTAGCTGACGTCACATCAGGTGAGAAGGGTGCGGGGGCCGAATCAGCCGACCGGCGCGGGCTCCTCGGCAGGGGCGGCGGCGCCCGCGGGCACCGTCTCCTTCGGCTTCGGCAGCACCGCGAAGACCACCGCGGCGATCAGGATCGTGGCCGCCCAGCCCAGGCCGTGCCTGCCCGGCCAGGTCTCGGCCAGCGGGCCGGTGAACCAGGTGACCTTGGTCAGGCACAGCCCGACCACCAGCGCCGCGGTCCAGGCCGTCAGCGCCTGCCAGCAGAAGCCGCCCGCGTACCAGTAGCGGCTGGTGCGGCTGACGTTCATCAGGCTGTCGCCGTCGTAGCGGACGGCCATGTTCCGGCGGCGCGCCATGTCGACGGCGTACACGCCGATCCAGGCGGAGAAGGAGACCGCCAGCAGCGTCAGGAAGGTGATGAACTGGCCGATGAAGTCCTTGGCCACCAGCATCATGAACGCGCCGCCGACCAGGCTGATGATCGCGTTGATGCTCACGGCGAGCGCGCGCGGCAGCTTGACGCCCATGGTCTGCGCGGTGAAACCGGCCGAGTACATCGACAGGCTGTTGATCAGCAGCATCCCGACCAGCGCGGTGATCAGGTACGGCACCGCCAGCCAGGTCGGCAGCACCTCGCCGAGGAACGACATCGGGTCGGTGTTCTGGTTGGCCAGGTCCGGCTTGGAGACGGCCATGATGCCGCCCATCAGCACCATCGGCACGAGCACCAGGGCCGCGCCGGAGATGGTGGTGCCGACGATCTTCTTGCCGGAGGCGGAGTGCGGCAGGTAGCGCGCGAAGTCCGGACCGGTGGGCACCCAGCTGATGCCGCCCGCCGCGATGGTGCCGATACCGGCGATCATCAGCGCGGTGCTGCCCGCCGACTGGGAGAAGATCTTCCCCCACGGCATCTCGGCGATCAGATACACCAGCACCATGATGCTGAAGATGCTGAACAGGTACGTCGAGTACTTGTTGCAGACGTTCAGCGCCTTCCGGCCCATGCCGCTGACCAGGAACGTCGTCGCGACGAAGAGCAGCAGCGTGATGACGGTGAGGACGTTGTTGGCCTCGATGCCGAACAGCAGCTTCAGGACGGTGAGCACCGCGTACGCACCGCTGACCGCGTTGATCGTCTCCCAGCCGAAGCGGGCCACCCACAGGATCGCGCCGGGGAAGTAGTTGCCTCGCACACCGAAAGCGGCGCGGGAGAGCATCGCGCCGGGCGCGCCGCCCCACTTGCCGGAGACCGACAGCACGCCGACCATGCCGAAGGAGACGACGGAGGCGATGGCGGCCACGATCAGGACCTGCCAGAAGTTCAGCCCGTTGGTGATCACCAGGGAGGCCCCCATGGTGAGCAGCAGCACGCTGATGTTGGCGGCGACCCAGGTCGGGAAGAGTTCGCGGACGCGGCCGTGGCGTTCGTGGTCGGGGACGGGCTCGATGCCTCGTTGCTCGACGGCGCCTTCGGTTTCAGGAGCGGACAGAGTGTCCGTGGACGTGGTGCCCATGGTGCAGGTGTCTCCGTGCGGGTTCAGGCAGCGGCTGTGATGCCTGGCGAAGGGGAGGGGGTTGCCAGGACTCTACGCGCGTTGCGCAGCCGAGAGCTATCGTACTTTGATCCAACTTCGGTTCCTACGCCTTGTTGTGTCCAACGACGACCGCCCGCGGCCCCCGCACTCGTCCGAGCCTCCCGCTGGGGTGGTCGAAGCGCAGGTCAGGTGGGGTGCCCAAGGGTCACGCCGGGTGTTCTCCGGGCCCGGCCGGCGGGGTGAAGGCCGGCCGCGTACTCGGCGCGGGAGCGCAGCGGCGAGCCGGCCGGGAGGTGTCCGGAAGCCCCAGGGTGCCGACGAGGCCGCCGCCCGGGCCGTGATACGCGATGTCCGGACTTTTCCGCCGCAGGGCCTGAAGCGGCGCCCCGCCCGGTGAATCCGGACAGGCAGCGTCCAGGTTCGGCGTGTGCGGGCCCGCACGGCGGGGTGTGACCGATACTGGGTGGGTTATGGAATTCGTCATCCTTGCTGTAGTCATCGCTGTGGTCGCGCTCGGCGCGATCAGCGGGCTCGTCGTCAGCAGCCGCAGGAAGAAGCAGCAGCTGCCGCCGGCCCCGCCGACCACCCCGTCCGTCACCGCGCCCCCTGCGGAGCCGCAGGTCGGTGAGGACGCCGAGACCCCCCGCGACGAAACCCGTCGCACCATAGAAGAAGTCGACCTGCCGCCGGCCGAGGCACCACCGGCCGAGGCCCCCGTCGAGGAGCCGGTGGCCGAGGCGCCGCCCGTCCCCGCCGCCCCCGAGGTCGAGGTCCCCGAGCCGACCGCCGGCCGGCTCGTCCGGCTGCGCGCCCGCCTCTCCCGCTCCCAGAACTCGCTCGGCAAGGGCCTGCTCACCCTGCTCTCCCGCGAGCACCTCGACGAGGACACCTGGGAGGAGATCGAGGACACGCTGCTCACCGCCGACGTGGGCGTCGCGCCCACGCAGGAGCTGGTGGAGCGGCTGCGCGAGCGCGTGAAGGTGCTCGGCACCCGTACCCCCGAGGAACTGCGCGGCCTGCTGCGCGAGGAACTGCTCAAGCTGATCGGTACGGATCAGGACCGCGCGGTCGCCACCGACAACGCCCTGGGCAAAGACGGCCAGGAGATCCCCGGCGTCGTCATGGTCGTCGGCGTCAACGGCACCGGCAAGACCACCACCACCGGCAAGCTGGCCCGCGTCCTGGTCGCCGACGGCAAGTCGGTCGTCCTCGGCGCCGCCGACACCTTCCGCGCCGCCGCCGCCGACCAGCTCCAGACCTGGGGCGAGCGGGTCGGAGCCCGTACGGTCCGCGGCCCGGAGGGCGGTGACCCGGCCTCGATCGCCTTCGACGCGGTGAAGGAAGGTATCGCCGAGAGCGCCGACGTGGTCCTCATCGACACCGCCGGCCGGCTGCACACCAAGACCGGCCTGATGGATGAGCTGGGCAAGGTCAAGCGCGTCGTGGAGAAGCACGGCCCGGTCGGCGAGGTCCTCCTCGTCCTGGACGCCACCACCGGCCAGAACGGCCTGGTGCAGGCCCGCGTCTTCGCGGAGGTCGTGGACATCACCGGCGTCGTGCTGACCAAGCTGGACGGCACGGCCAAGGGCGGCATCATCGTCGCGGTCCAGCGCGAGCTGGGCGTCCCGGTCAAGCTCGTCGGCCTCGGCGAGGGCGCGGACGACCTGGCGCCGTTCGAGCCGGAGGCATTCGTGGACGCCCTGATCGGGGACTAGGACACGCAGATGGCCTTATGGGCACGGCCGCACCGGCATGGGCGCGCTGGCACGGATGTGCCGACGGGGGTGCACCGGTACGGGCGCACCGGTACGGGCGGTTCGAAAAGCCCCGCAGCGGATGGGTCGCTGCGGGGCTTTTTGGTGGGTGGGGGGCGGGCGGGTGGGGGCGGGGGAGCCCCGGGGCGTGTATGGGGCTCGTGGCCGTTACGGGTGCCTGGTTACGCGGCACCGGTCTCGCGTCCCGGATACGCGGCTCCGGTCTCACGCCCCGGTTACGCGTTCCGGATACGAACCCCGGTTGAGCGTTCCGTATACGCGCCCCCGTCACGCGTTCCGGCTACGCGGCCGACCGATGGCATACGTAGGCGAGTGTGCCCAGCAGCAGCCGGGCCTGCGGAGGCCGCCCGGCCGTGTCCAGGGTGGGCGGCCGCAGCCACCGCACCGGGCCGAACCCGCCGAGGTCGGACGGCGGGGCCGTGATGTGGTCGCCGGGGCCGCGGGGGCGCAGGTCGAGGGCGGCGTCGTCCCAGCCCATCCGGTAGAGCAGGCCGGGCAGCCCGGCGGCGGCGCCGGGCGCCACGAAGAACAGGGCGCGGCCCGTCGGCGTGGCGGCCACCGGGCCGAGCGGCAGGCCCATCCGTTCCAGCCGTACGAGCGCGCTGCGCCCCGCGACCTCCGGCACTTCGAGAACGTCGAAGGTGCGGCCCACCGGGAGCAGGACGGCCGCGCCGGGTGTCCTGGCCCACGCGTCGGCGGCGTCCTCCAGCGTCGCGCCGGCCGCCAGCCCGTCCGCGAAGGCCAGCGGGTGGGCGCCGGGGGAGGCGCAGTCGTCCGCACCGCACGAGCAGACCGTACGCCCGTTCCCGCCGCGGACCGCGCGGGCGCCGGGCACCACGTCCCAGCCCCACAGCCCCGTGTACTCCGCCACCGCCGTGATCTCGGTCGAGCGGGCGCGACGCCGTGAACCGGACCGGATGTCGCGCATGCCGCCGATCGTGAAGCCCATGCCTCCTCCAACGGGTGGTGTGTGCGAGTGGTTACGTGCCGGAACGCGCTTGTGACGCTCCGTCAGGAGAGGTCGGTGTCCGTGGCGCGTCGTGGTGCGGGGGGTGGTGCGGCGCGTGGCGCGCGCCTTCGCGCACTCCTTTCCGTCCGTCTCCTCTCGACCTGTGTCAAGTCAATCGCGAGGACCGGTCGGGGAGTTCATTCAAAGGGGTGGCGAATGGTGGCGTTTAGCGGATCGCCCTCGCCGCGGGCGTGATCGTAGGATTACTTTCAGTGCGCGACCTGGGGCGAAGTTCCGTGGGCGCGGGTATGCCGGAGGCAACGCACCGGCGGGTGAACCCTCCCGAATCGTGTTGGCTGGATTCCGTGGTCGGGTAGGTCCACCCCGTACCGGTCGTCGCAACAGACGGCATCCTGTGGGAGGTTCGCGGGACACGGCCGCGACGCACGACGGCAGGTCGGCCGTGCGAAGCGGGGCGGCAGCCCGGTGCGCGCATTGCGTGCCGGCGCGGCGCCGACGCGAAACGGCGACGAGAACGGCGGAAGCGGAAGACGGCAGAAGTCCGGAACAGTGGACGCCGGGAACAGCAGAGGCCGGGAACGGCGGAAGCCGGGAAACAGCGGAAGCCGGGAACGGTGGACGCGAAGAGAAGCGGAAGCAGCAGGACGAGCGGCACGGAACACGCAGGCGCGACCGGACGGGCACGGCCGGGAGCGCGACGGGCAGCACACGCGGCACCAGAAGTGCAGGAAGCAGCGGAACGCGACGTACCGGAACCGAAGCACCGGCGGACAGAAACGTACTGGCGCACCCCACGGGACCGCGAGTTCCGTACGGCGAGCGGCCCCGTAGGGCGAGCGGCCCTCCAGGACCGGCAGATGAAGCAGTACCGCACCACCGCGGTACCGCACCACCGCACCACCCAGGTACGGAAGCACAGCGGAACCGCACCACCGCACCAATCAGGTACCGCAGCACAGCGGTACCCCACTACAGCAGTTCTGCGATACAGCAGTACCGCAGAACTGGAAGAACAACAGCATGGCGACGTGGGTGCCGCGGCAGCAGCAGGCCGCAGCGGCCACAGCGCGGCCGGTCACCGGCGGAGCGGCACCTCATGTACCGCACCGCATCGGACCGGCCGGCCGCGGCAGTGACACCGTGCCGGCGCAGTGAGGCACCGGGGCGGTCCGGACCGTATGTAGCGGACGTATGGAAAAGAAACTGGGAAGCGGCGAAGAGCGGCAATGCGCAGCGACGGCGCGGCGCAGTGAAGCAAGGCAGCAATCGGAATGGGGGCGTTCCAGTGGGCGGCAGTGGCGGCACCGGCGCTGACAAGCGCCCCAACGAACCGTTGGGCTCATGGTTCATGCGCAGCGGCTGGTCGAAAGGCGAGCTGGCACGACAGGTCAACCGGCGCGCACGCCAGATGGGCGCGCACCACATCAGCACCGACACCTCGCGCGTACGGCGCTGGCTCGACGGCGAGCAGCCGCGCGAGCCCATCCCGCGCATCCTCTCCGAGCTGTTCTCGGAGCGCTTCGGGTGTGTGGTCGGCATCGAGGACCTCGGCCTGCGTTCCGCGCACCAGTCCCCGTCCGTGTCCGGCGTCGACCTGCCCTGGGCCGGCCCGCAGACCGTCTCACTGATCAGTGAGTTCTCCCGCAGCGACCTGATGCTGGCACGCCGTGGCTTCCTGGGCACCTCCCTGGCCCTGGCCGCCGGGCCCGCCCTCATCGAGCCGATGCAGCGCTGGCTGGTACCGGTCTCGCCGGGTCAGGTGACCGCCGCCCAACAGGCGTCCCAGGAACGTGCGCGGCGCTCCAACCGGTTGTCCGCGCCGGAACTGGACCTGCTGGAGTCGACGACCGTGATGTTCCGCCAGTGGGACGCCCAGTGCGGTGGCGGACTGCGGCGCAAGGCGGTGGTCGGCCAACTCCACGAGGTCACCGACCTGCTGCAGGAACCACAGAGCGAAGAGGTCGCCAAACGGCTGTTCAAGGTCGCCGCCGAACTCGCCGAGCTGGCCGGATGGATGAGCTACGACATCGGCCTGCAGCCCACCGCGCAGAAGTACTTCGTGCTCGCCCTGCACGCCTCCAAGGAGGCCGGCGACCGCCCGCTGGGCTCGTACATCCTCTCCAGCATGAGCCGCCAGATGATCCACCTGGACCGTCCCGACGACGCACTGGAGCTCATCCACCTCGCCCAGTACGGCAGCCGCGAATCGGCTACGCCCCGTACGCAGGCGATGTTGTATGCGATGGAGGCGCGGGCGTACGCGAGCATGGGCCAGCCGGGCAAGGTCAAACGCGCCGTGCGGATGGCCGAGGACACCTTCAGCGACGTGTCGGCCGGCGATCCCGAGCCGGACTGGATCCGCTTCTTCTCGGAGGCCGAGCTGAACGCGGAGAACGCCCACTCCTACCGCGACCTCGCCTACGTGGCCGGGCGCAGCCCGACGTACGCCTCCCTGGCCAACCCGGTGATGCAGCGGGCGGTCGAACTCTTCTCGAAGGACGCGGAGCACCAGCGTTCGTACGCGCTCAACCTGATCGGCATGGCGACGGTGCACCTGCTCCAGAAGGAACCGGAGCAGTGCGCCGTACTGGCGCACCAGGCCATACCACTGGCGAAGAAGGTCCGCTCGGAGCGGGTCAACACCCGACTGCGCAAAACCGTGGACACCGCGGCACGCACCTTCGACGGGGTCGCCGACGTCATCCAGCTCAGCGATGAACTGGCCCAGCAACTGCCGGAGACCGGCGCGGAGGCCGTCTGACCGTACGTCCCGACAGCGCTGCTTTCTGGCGGTGCTCCTTCCTGAACAGCGCTCCCGGCCCCGACGGCACTGCCCGACGGCACGTCCACAAGCCCCGGCCGCGGCCCGTCACCCCGTACAGCTCGACTCGGCTCCCCCACGCCAGGTCACACGGGTGACAGCCGCGGTCGGCTGTGCGTGGGCGGGGGGGGAGGGCGTGGTCGTTTCGGTGGGTTGCGGGGTATGTCGGGCGTGGCGGGCTGATCTCGGAGTTCATAGGGGCGTAACACTGGCGAGGGCTTCGTCACCGCGGGGAAACACCGACGGGTCATGGCCGAAACGGTACTGCGACAACCTCGTGGCGAAAGTCGGCCCACCCGGAACCACGCCCGCACGGGCCGCATCGACGACAGGAGACGCCGATGCCCCCAGGCATCATGACGCTCGCGGCAGACGAGGCCACGTTGAGCCCGGCCAATACCGGCTTCATGCTGATCTGCACCGCTCTGGTGATGCTCATGACCCCCGCCCTCGCCTTCTTCTACGGCGGCATGGTCCGGGTCAAGAGCGTGCTGAACATGCTGATGATGAGCTTCATCAGTCTGGGGATCGTCACCGTCCTGTGGGTCCTGTACGGCTTCGGCATCGCCTTCGGCCAGGACAGCGGCGGCTTCCTCGGCCGGCCCGGTGACTTCGCCGGACTCAGCGGCATCGGTCTGACCGAGCTGTGGGGCACCACCTCCATCCCGGTCTACGTCTTCGCCGTCTTCCAGCTCATGTTCGCGGTGATCACCCCCGCGCTGATCAGCGGTGCTCTCGCGGACCGGGTGAAGTTCACCGCGTGGGCCCTGTTCATCGCCCTGTGGGCCACCGTCGTCTACTTCCCCGTCGCGCACTGGGTGTGGGCCGAGGGCGGCTGGCTCTTCGACCTGGGGGTCATCGACTTCGCCGGCGGTACGGCCGTACACATCAACGCGGGCGCCGCGGCCCTCGGCGTGATCTTCGTCGTCGGCAAGCGCATCGGCTTCAAGAAGGACCCGATGCGGCCGCACAGCCTGCCGCTGGTGATGCTCGGCGCCGGTCTGCTGTGGTTCGGCTGGTTCGGTTTCAATGCGGGCTCCTGGCTCAACAACGACGACGGGGTGGGCGCCGTCGCCTTCGTCAACACCCAGGTCGCGACGGCCGCCGCGATGCTCGGCTGGCTCGCGTACGAGAAGATCCGGCACGGCTCCTTCACCACGCTGGGCGCGGCCTCCGGCGCGGTGGCCGGGCTGGTCGCGATCACCCCGGCGTGCGGCGCGGTCAGCCCGCTGGGCGCGATCGCGGTGGGCGTCATCGCCGGTGTGCTGTGTGCCATGGCGGTCGGGCTGAAGTACCGGTTCGGGTACGACGACTCCCTCGACGTGGTCGGTGTCCACCTCGTCGGCGGCATCGCCGGATCCCTGCTGGTCGGCCTGTTCGCCACCGGCGGCGTCCAGAGCGACGCCAAGGGCCTCCTCTACGGCGGCGGTCTGGAACAGCTCGGCAAGCAGGCCGTCGGTGTCGTCTGCGTACTCCTGTACTCCCTGGTCGTCTCCTTCCTCCTCGCCAAGGTCATCGACGTGCTGATGGGCTTCCGGGTCTCCGAGGACGAGGAGGTCGCGGGCGTCGACCAGGCCGCGCACGCGGAGACGGCGTACGACTTCGGCGGCACGGGCGGCGGCGTGGTGGCACGGACGGGCGCCGGCGTGGGGGCGGCCTCGGCCGCCGTCCCGGCTCGCGGCGACGGCTCGTCCCCGGAGGAGGGCCGGGGGAAGGGCGAGGAGAAGGGCCGAGCGAAGGGTCAGGGGAAGGGCCAGGGCGCGGCCCCGGCTTCCGGCAGTGAGAAGAAGGTGGACGCGTGAAGCTCATCACGGCAGTGATCAAGCCGTACCGGCTCGACGAGGTGAAGGAGGCCCTGCAGTCGTTCGGCGTACATGGCCTGACCGTCACCGAGGCCAGCGGATACGGCAGGCAGCGCGGGCACACGGAGGTGTACCGGGGCGCCGAGTACACCGTCGACCTGGTGCCGAAGGTCCGCATCGAGGTGCTCGTCGACGACGCGGACGCCGCGGAACTGATCGACATCGTGGTGAAGGCAGCCCGCACCGGCAAGATCGGCGACGGCAAGGTCTGGAGCCTCCCGGTCGAGGAGGCGGTCCGCGTCCGCACCGGCGAGCGGGGACCGGACGCGTTGTAGGCGCGGGGCGGGAGCGGGGGCGGGGATGGGGACGGGATGCGGCGGTGCTCGACTGCTCGACGGTCCGGATCCGGAGTCGGCCGGGCCGAAGGCGCGGCGCCGCCCGGCCCGGCGGCTCCCGCCCGTACCGCTACGGCTGTGGGTGCGGCTGACGACGGGGATGCCGATGCAGATGCCGATGCGGTTGCGACGGTGCGGAGCCACCGCCTCCGCACGCGACACAGCCGGCCCCGCCACAGCCGCCGGAGTGTACGGGCGGGGCCCCGCAAGGGCCGGTAGCCGGGGGCCGACATGACCAAGGAGCACCTGAGTTGACCGAGAGCGTGCGGAAGACGGCGAAGAACGGCGACCAGGAGGCGGCCGGAGCGAACACAGCCGGGGCACCCGGTACTTCCGAGAGCCCTCAGCCCTCCAAGTCCCCCAGCACGCCCAACACCTCCAGCGCCTCCAACGCCTCCAACGCCCCCGGGGCCTCCGACCCCCTCAAGATCCCCGACACCTCGGAGGAACCGCCTCCAGCCTCCGCGGCCGAAGCCCGCTACGCCGCGGACCGGCTGCAGCTTCTTAACGACACGGCTCAGGACGGCTCTGAGCGCCGGGCCGCCCTCGCCCGCCTCACCGACGCCTGGCTGGCCGACCTGTTCGAGCGCGCGACCGGCTTCGGGGCCGGCTCCGGCTCCGGCTCCGGGGCTGGTCCCGGTCCCGGTTCTGGCTCCGGTCCCGGTTCTGGCTCTGGCCCCGGTTTCGGCATCGCGCTTGTCGCCGTCGGCGGTTACGGCCGCGGCGAGCTCTCCCCCCGCAGTGACCTGGACCTGCTCCTGCTGCACGACGGCAAGGCCGGCGCCCGCACGGTCGCCGCATTCGCCGACCAGCTCTGGTACCCGGTCTGGGATCTGGGCCTCGCCCTGGACCACTCGGTGCGGACGCCCGCCGAGGCGCGCAAAGCCGCACGCGGGGACCTCAAGGTGCAGCTCGGTCTCCTGGACGCCCGCCACCTGGCCGGTGACCCGGAACTGACGCGCGCCCTGCGCGGCACCGCGCTCGCCGACTGGCGCGAACAGGCCCCCAAACGCCTGCCCGAGCTGCACGAGCTCTGCCGCGAACGCGCCGCGCGCCAAGGCGAGTTGCAGTACCTGCTGGAACCTGACCTCAAGGAGGCCAGGGGTGGACTGCGGGACGCCACCGCACTGCGGGCGGTCGCCGCCTCCTGGCTGGCCGACGCACCACGCGAGGGTCTTGAGGCAGCCCGTATCCGCCTGCTGGACGTACGCGACGCACTCCACCTGGCCACCGGCCGCACCACCGACCGGCTCTCCCTCCAGGAGCAGGACCAGGTGGCCGAGGCACTCGGCGTGCTGGATGCGGACGTACTGCTGCGGCAGGTCTACGAATCCGCGCGCACCATCTCCTACGCCAGTGACGTCACCTGGCGCGAGGTCGGACGCGTACTGCGGTCGCGGTCCGTACGCCCCGTACTGCGGGGCCTGCTGAGAGGCCGTACGGCCGGCGGCGGACCGGGGCGGGGCGAACGCTCGCCGCTCGCCGAGGGCGTGGTCGAACTGGACGGTGAAGCCGTACTGGCCCGGACGGCGCGACCGGACCGCGACCCGGTACTTCCGCTGCGCGCCGCTGCTGCCGCCGCCCAGGCCGGACTGCCGCTGTCCCCGCACGCCGTACGCCGACTGCGCGCGACTGCCGCCACTCGGCCCCTGCCCACCCCGTGGCCGGCCGAGGCGCGGGAACAACTGGTCACGCTGCTGGGCGCGGGCGCGCAGACCGTACCCGTATGGGAGGCGCTGGAGGCGGAAGGGATCACCACCTGGCTGCTGCCCGACTGGGAGCGGGTGCGCTGCCGCCCGCAGCGCAACGCCGTGCACCGCTGGACCGTCGACCGGCACCTGATCGAGACGGCCGTCCGCGCCTCGGCGCTCACCCGGCGCGTGCACCGCCCCGACCTGCTGCTGGTCGCGGCCCTGCTGCACGACATCGGCAAGGGCTGGCCCGGCGACCACTCCGTCTCCGGCGAGACCATCGCCCGGGACATGGCGGCCCGGATCGGTTTCGACGCCCGGGACGTGGCGGTGATCGCCACCCTCGTACGGCACCATCTGCTGCTCATCGACACGGCCACCCGCCGGGACCTCGGTGATCCGGCGACGGTCGACGCGGTCGCGGACACCGTGGGCGACATCGGGACGCTGGAACTGCTGCACGCCCTCACCGAGGCCGACGCGCTGGCGACCGGCCCCGCGGCCTGGAGCACCTGGCGCGGCGCGCTCGTCGCCGACCTGGTGAAACGCGTCACGGCGCGGCTGGCGGGGGAGGCCGCACCGGAAGGGCGCCCGGCGGACGAGCCGACCGCCGAGCAGGAACGCCTGGCCGTCGAGGCGTGGCGTACCGGCGGACCGGTGCTCGCCCTGCACACCCGGACAGAGGACCACGACCAGTCGGTACCCGCCGCAGGCCCCACCGGCACGAGTCCGCATGCGGATACGCGTATGGACGCGGGCGCGGACGCGGATGCGAGTACGGGCTCGGGCGCGGGCGCCGAGCCGGAACCGGTGGGCGTCGAGTTGCTGATGGCCGTACCGGAACAGCCCGGCGTGCTGCCTGCCGCGGCCGGCGTCCTGGCCATGCATCGCCTGACCGTCCGCGCCGCCGACCTGCGCAGTCTCGACCCCGTCGGCGAGGGTCCGGTCCTGCTGCTGAGCTGGCGGGTGGCTGCCGAGTACGGCTCCCTCCCACAGACCGTACGACTGCGGGCGGACCTCGTGCGGGCCCTGGACGGTTCGCTGGACGTGCCGGCTCGGCTCGCGGAACGTGAGCAGGCGTACGCGCGCCGCTCGCGCGGGGCGCAGGCCCCGCCGCCGCGGGTGACGGTCGCCTCCGGGACGTCGCAGCTGGCGACCGTGATCGAGGTACGGGCCCAGGATGCCCAGGGCCTGCTGCACCGGATCGGCCGCGCACTGGAGTCCGCGCGGGTCACCGTACGCAGCGCCCACGTGAGCACGCTGGGCGCGAACGCGGTGGATGCGTTCTACGTCACGGACGAGAAGGGAGAACCCTTGCCGGACGCGGTGGCCGCCGAGGTCGCCCGGACAGTGGAAAACGCTCTCAAATAGCCACGCCCAACCCGAAGACGAAGCCGAGATCGAATCCGAGGCCGAGGCCGAATCCGAAGTCCAACCCGAATCCGACGCCCAACCCGAGTCCGAAGTCCAACCGGAATCCGACGCCCAACCCGAATCCGGTGCAGCCGAAGCCCGCGACCGCACCCGGGCCCGAGCGGGCCGACGGACCGGTGCTGCGTCCAGCGCCGGGCCGGGCTTCGAGGCCGGAGAGACCCGTGAGGCGGACACCGCCACTCCAGCTGAAACCACCCTGCCCAAGATCACGCTGTTCGGAATCAACCGTTTAACGAACCGAGGCAAGATCACCCTGACCAAGATCACCCGGACCGAGATCGCCCGGATCAAGATCACTCCAGTCCGTGACCTGTCCCCGGCCCAGCGCGCCTCCCAGAACCAGCACCTCTCGCAGCACCTCCCCCCGCCCCACCCCCACCCCCACCCCCTCCCCCTGCCGCAGAACCGCATGCCATCCCGCACAGTCCCCATCCGCAGCACGGACCCGGGTACGGGCTCCCCGGGCGCCGTCCCACCGTGAGACGGTGGGGGAGGGATGCGCAGCGGGCGTCCGCGTCCGTTGCGCACCGTGCCCGCGACCGTACGGAGCCCCTTCTTGTGGGTCCTCCCAGGCGGGCAGGGGCACGTTGCTCGCCCGTGCGGATACCCTAGAAGCCGACTTGACCCTGCCCCCGACCCCGAGGATCGACGACCGCCGTGTTCGATACGCTTTCCGACCGCTTGGCGAGTACTTTCAAAAACCTCCGGGGCAAAGGCCGCTTGAGCGAGGCGGACATCGACGCCACGGCGCGCGAGATCCGGATCGCCCTGCTCGAGGCCGACGTCGCGCTGCCCGTCGTCCGGGCCTTCATCAAGCAGGTCAAGGAGCGGGCGACCGGTGTCGAGGTCTCCCAGGCGCTGAACCCCGCCCAGCAGGTCATCAAGATCGTCAACGAGGAGCTCATCGGCATCCTCGGCGGCGAGACCCGTCGGCTGCGCTTCGCCAAGAACCCGCCGACCGTCATTATGCTGGCCGGTCTGCAGGGTGCCGGTAAGACGACCCTCGCCGGAAAGCTCGGCCACTGGCTCAAGCAGCAGGGCCACGCGCCGCTGCTGGTCGCCTGTGACCTGCAGCGCCCCAATGCCGTCAACCAGCTCTCGGTCGTCGCCGAGCGCGCCGAGGTCGCCATCTACGCGCCCGAGCCGGGCAACGGCGTCGGCGACCCGGTCAAGGTCGCTCAGGACTCGATCGAGTTCGCTCGCTCCAAGCAGCACGACGTGGTCATCGTCGACACCGCCGGCCGCCTCGGCATCGACCAGGAACTGATGCAGCAGGCCGCGGACATCCGCGACGCGGTCAAGCCGGACGAGGTCCTCTTCGTCGTCGACGCGATGATCGGCCAGGACGCGGTCAACACCGCCGAGGCGTTCCGCGACGGCGTCGGCTTCGACGGCGTGGTGCTCTCCAAGCTGGACGGCGACGCCCGTGGTGGTGCCGCGCTGTCCATCGCGCACGTCACCGGCAAGCAGATCATGTTCGCCTCCAACGGCGAGAAGCTGGACGACTTCGACGCGTTCCACCCGGACCGCATGGCGTCCCGCATCCTGGGCATGGGCGACATGCTCACGCTGATCGAGAAGGCCGAGCAGACCTTCAGCCAGCAAGAGGCCGAGAAGATGGCCTCCAAGCTGGCGAGCAGCAAGGGCAAGGACTTCACGCTCGACGACTTCCTGGCCCAGATGGAGCAGGTCCGCAAGATGGGCTCCATCTCCAAGCTTCTCGGGATGCTGCCCGGCATGGGGCAGATGAAGGAGCAGATCAACAATCTCGACGAGCGTGAGGTCGACCGCACGGCCGCGATCATCAAGTCGATGACGCCCGCCGAGCGCCAGGACCCGACCATCATCAACGGCTCGCGCCGTGCCCGTATCGCCAAGGGCTCCGGTGTCGACGTCAGCGCGGTCAAGAACCTCGTCGAGCGGTTCTTCGACGCCCGCAAGATGATGTCGAAGATGGCCCAGGGCGGCGGCATGCCGGGGATGCCCGGCATGCCGGGAATGCCGGGCATGGGTGGCGGCGCCAAGAAGAAGAAGCAGCAGAAGCAGGCCAAGGGCAAGCGCAAGAGCGGCAACCCCATGAAGCGGAAGGCCGAGGAGGAGGCCGCTGCCGCCCGCCGCGAGGCCGCACAGTCCGGCAACCCGCTGGGCCTGCCGCAGGGTGACGAAGCGAAGAACTTTGAACTCCCCGACGAGTTCAAGAAGTTCATGGGCTGACGTCCGTCCGGCCCTCTGGGCGGCACGCGCCGCTCGCGGGGGCGTGTACGGCGCGTAGGCATGTGAGCGAGCCCCTGGCCGGAGCCCCGGTCGGGGGCTCTTCCCTGTGATCATCGCGGTGCACCTGCCGATCCGGCCGCCGGCCGCAGCAGGGGGGTGCCGCTGCCGAGCGCACCTGCCCTCAGCCCGAGCGCGACGGCTGCTGTGGCCCCTACGTCCGCCAAGGTGTGGGCCGGCGGCAGGTGGTCGGGGTGAGTGGCCCTGGAGCCGGCGGTGCTTGGGCGGGCGGCCTCGGGGCGGTGGATCAGCACGGGAACGTACTCCCGCGTATGACAGGCGTGGCCGATCACCGGATCGTTGCCGTGGTCGCCGGTGACGATCAGACGGTCGCCGGGGGAGGAGAGCAGCGGCAGCAGCGTGCTCAGACCCGTATCCGTCCGCCGGAGCACGGAGGCGTACCGTGCGGCGTCCTGCTGGTGCCCCGCCAGGTCGGTCTCCTGGACATTGCTGACGATCAGCGCCGTGGCCGGGGCCCGGCGGAGGGCGTCGCGGGTGAGCGCGAAGACCTCAGTGGTGTCGACGCTGGGCAGGCACACTGCCGCGTCGCAGGCCAGCACATCCGCGGCCTTGCCCACGAGGGTCACGGGCACGGCCGCATCCACCGCCAGCTCCGGCAGTCGGCGGGCCCGGTCCAGCGATGCGCCGAGGTGGCGCACGGCCAGCCCGCCGTTCCGGTAGAAACCGCTCGCCGGCGTGTCCAGACCGACCGTGCCGAGGGCGCCTTCCCGGACGAAGGTGTGCAGCGGAGCGTCAGTACGGCCGGCCACGGCGATCACCCGGGCGACCGGCGCCACCGAGCGCACCACCCGGGCAACGCGGAGCACATCCGTGAACGAGACGTCCTCCAAGCGGCCGGAAACGTTCCAGTTGACGCCCGGATCCGCCTCCAGGTTGTCGTGGACGAGGATGCACCCGTCCGCCACCAGCACCGGCCGCCCGCCAAGAAGGTCCGTGCCGTGCCCGCTTTCCCGTAGGGCCGCGGCGACCCCGTCGAGATGCCCGGCGAACCGGGCCACCGTCACCCGGCTGAAGTCGGCCCCCATCATGGTCTGGTGCCCGGCGTACGTGTCGGCGCCCGGATACCCGAGCGCCGCGCGGCCCGCAGCCACCGGGAGCGTCGGGGCCCGTGCGAGGTCCGGGTGAGGGTGGACGAGGCCGAGACCGAGTGCCTCCAGAGTGGGCAGGGCAAGAGGGTGGCCCGTCGCCGCACGGTGCCGGTCGAGGAGATGGCCGAGTGTGTCCGCGGCGCCGTCGCCGGGGCGATGCGCGTCCGCGTCGGGCATCGCACCGATACCGAAGCCGTCGATGACGACGATGACGATCCTGCTCATGGTCCACCCCCGCCTTTCCTGCCCGTGTTCTCCGCGACCTCGGCAAGCGGGCGGCCGAGCGCGTCATGGCAGCCGATCAGCCGCGGCGAGCCGGCCGCCAGGCCGGCGACGACGGCGACGGTGCTGCGGGTGACGAAGATCTGCGTACGGAACGCGAGGACGGCGGTGTCCCCGGGCCGGGCGTCACCGGGAGCCAGCAAGCGGTAGTAATCGATGTTCTCGGCGGGGGCTCGCTGGACGGCGAGCCGGGCCCCGGTACGGGGAATCAGTGCCGATTCGACCCTGGCCCTCGGGTAGAAGCCGCCGCCGTGCAGGGCGGGCCGTCCGTCGGCGAGGACGTGCGCGACCTCGGTGACGTAGACGTAGGCGGGCTGTTCCGGCTGGTCCCGGTCCACAGCATGGAGGGGAGTGGTGCCGGTGAGAGCGTGGCCGGGCTCACCATGCGTGGCACCCAACTCGGCGAGCAGCGGCAGCGTGGCCGCACAGGTCACGCCCGGCGCGCTGAGCACCAGGTCCGTGTGCCCGCGCGCGGCCAGCACCGCACGGGCCTCGCGGACGAGTGCGAACGTGGCAGTGGGACGCGGCTGCTCCGAATTGGGAACACACTGGACGCAGGGGAACCCCGTGACCCCCGCGAGGCGGACCCCGGGCAACTGCTCCACCTCGGCCGCGAACTCCGCCAGGCCACCGAGTGGCACACCGCCCTCCTGGCCCGGGAACACCAACCCGGGCGCACCCTCGATCCGTACGAGGACGGCCTGGACAAGGCCCAGTCGGCGCGCGGCGTCCGACACGGCCCGGGCGTTGGCCGCGTCGAAGACGGTGACGGCTCCAGGCCGCCGGGCCAGCACCTCCGGAAGCGCACGGTGCGGAACCTGCACCAAGTGACCCACGTTGCCCACCCGCACCCCCGCCGAGTGCAGGGTGCGGGCTTCCGGTGCGTCGATCGCGGCGAAGCGGGGCAGGTACCGGGCCACGGCCCGGATCAGTTCAGGGTTGCGGCCGACTTGCTTGACCACGGGCCAGAGGCCGAGGCCCCACCGTCTCGCTTCCCTCGCCAGCAGCGCGGCATTGGCCTCGACGGCGTCCAGATCCATGACGTACGTGTTCGGCTGCACCTGACCGGTGCGGTGCAGCTCGGCGGCGAAGTCGACCAGTCGCGGATTACGTGTCAGGACGGTGCCGAGGAACATGACGGTCAGCCCCCTTCCCCGGGCCGGGGAACGTCGCGCCCGGTGCGGACGGCGTCCAGATCGCGCAGCGCGCGGCGAAGGATGTCGATGACCAGGTCCGCGCCGGCCCGCATGGGGTTGACCCGTACCGTCCAGTCGGCGAGCTCCGGTGCGGCCTCCAGGGTGGAGCTGGACATCCGGTAGACGAGCGGAGCGATTTCGTACCGGGAGTTGGCACCGACCGGGTACGGCGCGGCGCCGTACCGGGCCGCGGCGGCCGGTAACGCCCCGGCCACCGGCCGATCCAGCCTCAGCAGCACACAACGGTCCTGGACGTTGGCGATCCGTACCTCGGCGACGCCCGGCAGCTCCCCGGCCGCCAGCCGTTCGGCGACCTCCGTACCGGTCCTGGACTGCACCGCCCACATCACCGGAACGTGGCTGAGCGCGCGCAGCGCGTCCAGCGCCTGGTGCCCCTGTACCTGGCCACCGCCCGAGTAATTGTCGTCATGCACCCGCGCCACCAGATCGCGTGCCCCGACGACCGCTCCCACCCCCTCCGGACCGTGCAGCTTGAACAGCGAGAAGCAGGAAGCATCGGCGCCCAGTTCGACGCCGCACGCCGGGACACGGAAGACCGCGTAATTGTCGTCCACGATGGTGCGCACTCCGGCGGCGCGGCAGGCGGCGAGCACCTCGCCCGGGTCGTGGGAGTCCGCCGCCCGTTGCCGGGTGTGCTGCACGAAGGCCCACCGGAACCGGCCGGAGGCCAGCGCTCGGCCCAGCGCCGCGGGGTCGTCGAGGTCGACTTCGACGGTCTCCACGCCCAGCCCGCGCAAGGTGACACCCGTGGTGCGGTAGACCGGCGCGCGGTGCACGAGCAGCGGATCGCCCGCACCGAGTACGGCGCCGAGCGCGGCCCGGATGGCACCTGTCCCGGCGCCCTGCACCAGCGCAGCCGCGGGAGCCCCGAAGAAGTCGGCGAGGACGGCCTCGACCCGCGAGGTGGTCCGCGGACGTCCCAAACCCGGCACCACTCCGGCGTCCGCCTCGAAGAGCTGCCGGCCCTCGAAATGCCGGGCAACACACTCCACCAGCCGGAACTGGTTCGCCACCGCGTCCTCCACCGACACGGTCGGCAACGGGAACGTCCTGGGCAGCCGCACACTCATGTCAGCGCCCCCTGCCCCGACTGCCCTCCGGTGCCGGGAACCGGACCGCAACGTGGCACGGGCCCGGAGTCCGACACCGGTGCGGAGTCCGGCTGCCCGGCCAACTGTCGCGCTGCCGCCGGCCCGGCTGCGCCGTCCCCGCCGGTGAGAAAACGCAGCGGGTTGCGGCGGGTCAGCAGGTCGATCAGTTCCTCGTCCGCTCCTGCTGCCCGCACGCGTGGCAGGAACGACCGGAACAGGTGCCCGTAGCCCTGGCCGCCCTCACCGACCAGATAGCCGTGCCGGGAGATGTCACAACTGAGCAGCACACGGTCGGCATGCCCGGCCTCCAGCAGCGCGACCAGCAGCCGCAACCGGGTGGCATCGCTCTGGTAACGCTCCTTGCCGACGGTGTCGAACGCGACGTAAGCGCCCGCCGCCGCCAGCTCCCGATGGACCGTGGGATCGTCGAGCAGATCCTGGTGCCCGATGCTGATCCGGTCCGGCGCCAGGCCGGCCGCGGTCAGCAACTCCAACTGCGCGCGACCGCCACGCCCCAGCTGCGCATGTGTGGCCAGCGACAGCCCCGTCGCCACGGCGGCACGGGCGGCCGCGGTGAGCGTACGGGCCTCCGGCCCGCTCGGCGCACGGCCATGGCTGCCGACTTCCCCGATGACTCCGGGAAGGACGCCACCGCCGTCCGGTCCGCCGGTGATCTCCTCGATCAGCACGTCCGTCAGCTCCGCGACGCTCGCGCCCGTCACCTCGGCCGGATGGAACGCCTCGTGGTACCAGCCGGTACCCGCGACGACCGCCACCCCCGACGCCCGGGAGATGCGGGCCAGCGTCGAGAGATCCCGCCCCATGCCTCGGCAGGTCAGCTCGACGACGAGCGACAGCCCGAACCTCTCCCGAAGACCGGACAGTTCACCGGCCACCGCAGTGGCGTGCTCGGCTCCCAGCGAAGCCGCACGGTCGGTGGCCCGCGTCAGGTCGAGGGCCAGGTGCTCGTGTGCGAGTACGGGGCCCCGCACCGCGCTCACCGGCAGCGGCCCGGTGACGGTCCGCAGCGAAGCGATCATGACGCACTGCCTTCCTGGCGTCCCACGTACGCCGGCTCAGCTTTTGACCGGGGTGAAGAGATGCAGCCAATGCAGGAGATTGAGGACGATGCCGGTGACGACGACCGCGGCGGGAGCGGCGGCCATCCGGACCACCACCCGGCCCACTGCCTCGTTCAGCAGGTAGAGGCCGCCGGCTATCAGGACCCCCAGCCCGCCGCCCATGGCGTTCGCCGCCATCAAGGAGCCGAAGAGGATGGCCAGTTGCAGGGTGTCGCCGATGGCGCCGCGCAGATGCTCGGAACAGTCGCGGACCGAAGGCAGCTTGCTCAGCACCTTCCCCGTCCAGCTGAGGGCCAGCACTTCGGCCGCGAAGACCAGCGCCCCGCAGACCACCGCCAGCCAGGGGTTCGGCAGCAGATACCCGACCGGGTAGACGAGGGTGAACCCGACGATGCCGTACGCGCCGGAGGCCAGCGCCGTAGTGGCGATCAGCGGAATGAATCCGAGGGCCCGGTAGAAGTCGACCTGCGCCGCCTCCGCGTACTGCCCCTTGGCGATCAGAAAGCTGGTCGCCTCCCCGCCACCGAACACATGCAGCTGAGCCAGCAGACAGACCCCGGCCCCCAGCACCATGAACAACAGCAGGTGCCGTCGCAACCGGGCCGCACCGGCGCCGAACAGCGACGCCAACGGATCCGCCTCACCCGCCGCCCCGACCGCGACCGGGTCACCCGGAGCCGCCTCGCTCACGGACGTCGTCGCACCCGCCGCGGCTCGCTCCGCCCGGCGCTGCCGTACGTCCTTGGTCACCGCGAACCCGATGAGAAGCAGCACGCCGACCGCCATGGCCGGCGCCCCCGCGAACACCTCGGGCCACACCTTCATCGTCAGCACCACGAGCGCCAGCTCCACCCCACCGGCCAGCGCGCCACGCAACCGCCCGAACTGCTTGGTGATCGCCAACACCGGAAACAGCGCGAAGAGAAAGAGAATCGGCGTCGCCATCTGCTGCATGGCCGTCAGGAAGTCGACCGGCAGTTCGTGCGCGAGCTCATTGGCCCCGGCCAGACCGAACACGACCACCGCACCCCACGCACCGCCGAGCAGCGGCGCGAGCCACTTCTTCGGCGCCAGGATGCCCAGGACGTCGGTGGGCAGGAACACCAGCCAGGGATTGAGCACCCCGGAGGAGAGCGCCATCGGCGCCCCCAGACCGAAGATGAACCCGGCGGAGAGCCCGAAGGACACCGCCGTGGTGGCGCTCCGGGTCGTACGGCCCTGGATGAAGTCGAGCATGAAGGGGCGCACACCGTCGTTGAAGACGGCCAGCGCCAGGTGCGCGAGGAAGGCGGTCAGCGCGCACAGGGCCACGACGGTCAGTTGCTGCGCGAGCGAGAAGTTGAGACCGGTGCTCGCGGTGAGGACGGTGCTGCTCACGGGGTCACTCCTTTGTGCCCTGGCACATCATCGGATCGCACGGCCCACGGGGGCCCGGGCACCGGGCCCGGTGGTGGGCCCGGCGCGGTCAGGTGCGGGCGGCTATGGCCCCGGCCAGCGCTGGCGTGATCACGTCGATCTGGTCCACCGCGAAACCGAACACCTTCTTGCCCTGGTCCAGCAGGCCGGCGATCTCGCTCTCCGACGGGACCGAGCGGCCGAAGGTGTGGCAGACGGCGGAGCCCAGGAGCCCGACCAGCACGCCCAGTGACGCCCCGGCTCCGGTCTGGCAGGTGCCCAGGAAGTAGTCCGCCCGGCCGGCCCGCAGCCGTGCGGCCGCGTCCATGTCGTTGCTGACCACGACCTCGACGCCGTCCAGTGCCAGCCGCTGCACGGTGGCCGCGACCTCGGCCTTGCCGACACCGCCGGTGAGGATGGTCGTCATGGTGTGTCCCTTCGCAGGAGGGCGAAATGCATCGCCAGGAAGCTGATCTCGGACTCGGGGAGCGGAGAGCCGAGGGCGCTCTCGGCCCGTACGGAGACGGCGTGGGCCCGCCGGACGGCCTCCGGATGGTCGGCCAGTTCAGCGGCCGCTATGTCGTCGGCGCGGAACTCCTCGACCGGCTCGCCGTCCTGCAGCCGGGTCAACGCCATCAGCAAGTGGCTGGTGAGCATCCCCGCGGACTCTTCGGTGACCACACACCCGTCGGCGGCCAGCGCGTCCAGCTCGGCCCGTACGAACGCGGCGACCTCGGGTCGCACCTGACCGCTCTCGACGAAAATCCGGATGCGCTGTGCCAGCAGAGTGTCCATGCCCGTCCCCCTGATCATCGGTAGACGAAATCCGGTGTCTTGCACATCGGCGTGAAGCCTCGGGGGGAGCACCTGCGTACAGGTCTCCCGATGCCCCGTTCGGAACGGCGCTCCAGCTAGCTGTCCCCCGCCGGCCGCCGCAGCCGCCTCAGTAGGAAGGAACGCGCTCCCCTCGCACCACCTCGGCCTGCAGACTCGTGACGGCTTCCAGGTCGAGCGATCCGCTCACGGCTGCCAGCGCCTCGCTGCCCTCCTTGCGGGCTATCAGTGCCGCACTGGAATTGCGCAGCGACAGATCGCCGGAGACCTCGTCACCCAGCGGCAGCACTTCCACCCCGTCGCCCAGCCGCCCCTGCACCTCGTCGAGGCTCCACACGGTGGCGTCGGCCCGGTCGTGCGTGAACAGGTCGTGGATCCGTATGGACGAACTCTCCAGCCAGGTCACGTCCGGCCGATCGGCGAACGCCCGCTCAGCCAGCGCCCGTTGATCCTCCGACGCGGGGTCCACGGCGACCCGCAGACCGTCGGTGTCGAGCTGGACCCCATGCCGCAGCAGCAGACCGTGTGCGCCGACATAGGTGGCCGGCCCCAGGTCGGCGATCAGTTCGACGGGATGCTGTGCCGTCATCCGGTCGGCCGCGAAGCGGGACAGCACCGCCAGATCGACCTTGCCGTCCAACAAGGCGGAGACCCGCGAGGCGGCGCCCCGCATGAAGGTGATCGCGAAGGGTGCGCCGGCCTCCTCGAAGGCGGTCCGCAGTCCGGTGGCCAGGCCTTCGTACCGGCGCGAGTGGGGCAGCGGCATCGCGGCGAGGACGGTGCCCAGCCCGGCGAGGCGCCACAGTATGGCGCGGTCCGCGCGCACCAGGAAGGTGCCGAGATGTCCGCGCGCCACGGTCTCTATCGCCCCCGACTCCTCCAGCAACTGGAGCGCCGCCTGCACCGTCCCATTGCCCACCCCGAGTTCCGCGGCCAGATCGCGGACCCGGGGGAGCCGCGCGGCGTCGCCCTCGGTGGGCCGGTTGATCAGGAGGGCGGAGAGTCGTCGGGCGGCGTGTCCGTTGCGGGTGAGGAACCGTTCGTCGATGCTGTTCATGGAAATGACAGTAAACAGAATTCTGGATATTGGGTATACCTCGCACGGGTGAATGTCTGGGGCCTCGATGTTGACGCGAATGCTCGGTCCGGCTTGCGGAGCGAAGCCTGGAATGGGCGGTTGCCCAGATCCCGTTTCCGGCCGACGCCCGGCCCGGGCCGCTGCGCCACATCGGCAACGCTCGGGGACAAGCCGCTGCGCCACATCGGCAACGCCCGGGACAAGCCGACTGGCCAAGCATCGGTTTCGCCAGTCAGGACGTCGGGAGGGGGAAGGACGAGAGGGGTGGAGCAACTGAAGGACAGGGCGCCGGGAAGGTGGAAGGGCAGAACGCCAGGGAGGTGCAAGGGCAGAGCGTCGGGAAGGTGGACCGGGCAGGAAGAATCACGTGCGGGCGATGAGATAACGGAACACGTTCGCCATCCAGACCGTGCCGTCCGGACGCTGGTGCGGGTGCAGTGCCTCGCTCAGCTCCTTCTCCACCTGCGCCGCCTCGGTGACCTCCAGCGCCGCGTCGAACAGCCCCGTGGACAGCAGCCCCCGTACCGCGCTCGGCAGGTCGCCGTATCCGAACGGGCAGGCCACCCGCCCCGACCCGTCGGGCCGCAATCCCGCACGGTCGGCCAGGTCCTCAAGGTCGTCCCGGCCGCTGGGCCGCCAGCCGCCCGTCGTACGCAACGGGTCCGCCAGTCGCTGGGCCACCCGCAGCACACTCGCCGTGGCGCACCGTTCCACCGGGCCCCAGCCGCCGAGCACCACAGGGCTGCCGCGCTCCGCGAGGCCGGCGGCCGTCACCAGTGAAGCCGTCAGCCCCTCGATGCTGCTCACGCAGCCCACCGGGTGAAATGCCGTCACCAGATTGAATGCACCCTCCGGGGCGGCCGCCCGCTCGGGACTGCCGCACGCCAGCAACGTGGCACGCGCCGCGCCGTCCCCAGCCTCGCGAGCGGAGTCGGGAGTCAGCCGCTCCCGCGCCAGATCCAGCCGTCCCTCGTCCGCGTCCACACCGCAGACCTGCGCGCCACGCGCCGCCGCGATCAGCAGCGCGAGCCCGGAACCGCAGCCCAGGCCCAGCAGCCTGGTGGTCGGCCCGACGCCCACCCGGTCGTAGACGGCCTCGTACAGCGGCACCAGCATCCGTTCCTGGATCTCGGCCCAGTCCCGGGCGCGCCCGCAGGGGCCGGCCGGTGCGGAGGGGTCGTTCGAACCGGACGAGCCGGACTGCCGGAGGTGATGCCGTACGAGCGTGGGTGTCATCGAAAGCGCCCCAATCCGCCGAGAACCCGAAGCTGTCAGTGGTCGATCTCCCCCGTGTCCCGCCCCTGTGTTCGCGTCGTGCGCCCCCGCATTCCAGACAACTCCCCATCCGGCTCGGAGTCCAGGGGTGCGCCGGGGTTGTCTCCCGCGCGCCCCTCGGTGCGCCGGGGTGCAGTTCCGTTCGCCGGTGCCGGGTGTCGCGCCCTTACCGTGCGCGCCATGGCAAAGGCCCCCGTTCTCACACCTCAGGCGGACGACGTTCCACCGCTGGTACCAGGAGTTGATCAGCAAGGCCGAGCCGGCGGACAACGGTCCGGTGCGCGGCACCACGCGGTCGGTGCGCGGCACCATGGTCACCCGACCGTTCCGTCGTCAGACCCACCTCCGAGACCATCGTCAACGAAGTCCTTCTTCACGTGGGTGCAGAGTCCCGGAGGTTTGTCGTTGGCCGCCGACCAGTGGGTCAGCGACGCCCGTCGGGCCGATCCCGCTCCAGGCCGTGGTCCTGGCGATCAAGGGCGAAGCCGCCGCATCGGCCGAGGCCCGACGGATCGGCGGCATGCTGACGACCGCGGGCGTACGCGCCCAGGGCGACGACCGTACGGACCTTCCCTTCGCGCACCTCGGACGTGGCGCCGGTCGAGGAGGTCGCCGAGGTGGTGGCAGCAGGCGGCTGGGTCCGTAACCCCGGAGCGGTACTCGGCCCGGAGGGGGAGGCCCGGCTCGCCGTGGGCCCGGTGACCGTACGGTGTCTGGTAACCGAGGGCGGGTCGGTGCCCGACGCGGACGACGCCCCCGATAGCATCGCGGTCGTCGCGCGCGACTGCTGAGCCCCACCGGGCTCCACCGGTGTCACGCCGCGGCCCACGGGCAACGGTTGCCCCGGCGCGTACCCATCTCTTACGCGCCGGGGCGTACGCGCGGGTACGCCCCGGCTTGCCACCCGACGCGCGCCTTCTCCGCAGTTCTGCGCACACGCCGTCCTCGAAACCCATGACCAGAAACTGACCGGTACGTGCAAATTATTTGAGATGCCCCGTAATCGGAACACTGGATGGATCCGGCTCGTTGTCACGACGTGAGCACGACACCGCCTGTTCTCGCCGCCGAGCTGGCGCTCGCGTGGGCCGACATTCAACGGCACCACCCCGAGCTGCCGGACCTGGCCGCGCCCGAGTCCCTGATCGGAGAGTCCTCGTCCGCCTGTGGGGCCGAGCTCTCCTTCGAACGGCTGTTGCACGAGGCAGTCCATGGCATCGCCGCCGCCCGCGGCGTCCGTGACACCTCGCGTGCAGGCCGTTACCACAACCGTCGATTCCTCGCGATCGCCGAGGAGTTGGGCCTCGACCACGTCGACGAGCCGCACCCGAGCAGCGGCTTCTCGCTGGTCACGCTCAACCCCGAGGCCAGAAGGCGCTACCGCCCCACCATCGAGCGGCTCGCCAGAGCCCTCAAGGCGCACTCCGCCGCGACCACGGCCGACAGCGCCCGCAGCTTCCGGGGGCCGGCCGCCCGGCACGGCTCGTCCGGCGGCGGTGTGCGCGTCAAGGCCGTATGCGATTGCGGTAGAAATGTGCGGGTTGTTCCGTCTGTACTGGCTCAGGCGCCCATCGTCTGCGGCGGCTGCGGCAAGCCGTTCCGGATCCCCGAGGTGGCTGCGGTCGGCTGACCTGGAGTGGTGTGGCACAATGGTCAGCTGTACTCGACAGTCGCACAGGACCCCTCTCTCCTCCGGCTGGCGCGTCCATCGGGCACCCGAGTGCCGCAACCCCACGTGGCATCCCGTTGTGCCCAACCACGTCAAGACCAGGAGACACCACTCCCGTGGCAGTCAAGATCAAGCTGAAGCGTCTGGGCAAGATCCGCGCGCCTCACTACCGCATCATCGTCGCCGACTCCCGCACCCGCCGTGACGGCCGGGCCATCGAGGAGATCGGTCTGTACCACCCGGTGCAGAACCCGTCGCGCATCGAGGTCGACTCCGAGCGTGTCCAGTACTGGCTGGGTGTCGGCGCGCAGCCGACCGAGCCCGTCATGGCCATCCTCAAGGTCACCGGTGACTGGCAGAAGTTCAAGGGCCTGCCCGCCCCGGCGCCGATGAAGGTCGCCGAGCCGAAGGCTGACAAGAGCGCCCTGTTCGAGGCCCTGGCCAAGGACGCCGGCGACGAGCCGAAGGGTGAGGCCATCACCCCGAAGGCGAAGAAGGCTGACAAGAAGGCGGACGAGGCCGAGGCCGAGTCCACCTCCGAGTCGACCGAGTCCTGATCATGCTCGAGGAGGCCCTCGAGCACCTCGTAAAGGGCATCGTCGACAACCCCGACGACGTGCAGGTCGCCTCGCGCACCCTGCGCCGCGGGCGCGTCCTGGAGGTCCGGGTCCACCCCGACGACCTCGGGAAGGTGATCGGCCGCAACGGCCGCACCGCGCGTGCCCTGCGGACGGTCGTAGGCGCCATCGGCGGCCGTGGCATCCGGGTCGACCTCGTCGACGTGGACCAGGTTCGCTGAGCAGAACCGGGGCACCGGGGTACTCCCCGGACCAGGCAGTACCGGCACGGGCCGGGGAGGGCTACGGCTCACCCCGGCCCGTTGTCGTAGGCATCTGCGACGATGCACGTATGACCGTTATCACCGATTGACGAATCACGAGGCGAGGACCGCCACCGCGAGAGCGGCGGGCGGCCGGCCGCGAAGAGGGGCACTGTGCAGCTGGTAGTCGCGCGGATCGGCCGCGCCCACGGCATCAAGGGCGAGGTCACCGTCGAGGTGCGTACCGACGAGCCGGAGCTGCGGCTCGCACCCGGCGCCGTGCTGGCCACGGACCCGGCCACCGTCGGCCCGCTGACCATCGAGACCGGCCGGGTGCACAGCGGGCGTCTGCTGCTGCGCTTCGAGGGCGTACGGGACCGTACGGGCGCCGAAGCGCTGCGCAACACGCTGCTGATCGCGGAGGTCGACCCCGAAGAGGTCCCCGAGGACCCCGAGGAGTTCTACGACCACCAGCTCATCGACCTCGACGTGGTCACCCGCGACGGCACCGAGGTCGGCCGCATCGCCGAGATCTCCCACCTGCCCTACCAGGACCTGCTGGTCGTCCGCCGCCCGGACGGCAGCGAGATCCTGATCCCGTTCGTCTCGGAGATCGTGCCGGACATCGACCTGGCGGAGCAGAAGGCGGTCATCGACCCGCCGCCCGGCCTGCTCGACGACAGCCAGGCCGAGGTGGCCTCGGCCCGCGACGCGTCCGGCGCGACCGCGCCCTCGGAGGCGGAGGGGGCTGCCGCCCCGGCCCGTGACGCGGGTGAGGACGCGTAATGCGGCTCGACGTCGTCACGATCTTCCCGGAATACCTGGAACCGCTGAACGTCTCCCTGGTCGGCAAGGCCCGCGCCCGTGGCCAGCTGGACGTACGCATCCATGACCTGCGGGAATGGACCCACGACAAGCACAACACCGTCGACGACACACCGTACGGCGGCGGTCCCGGCATGGTCATGAAGCCCGAGCCGTGGGGTGAGGCGCTGGACTCGGTCATCGACTCCCAGGAGGGCGACCCGGTCATCGTCGTCCCCACGCCGAGCGGCATACCCTTCACCCAGCAGCTGGCCGTGGAACTGTCCGAGAAGCCCTGGCTGATCTTCACGCCGGCCCGCTACGAGGGCATCGACCGCCGCGTCATCGAGGAGTACGGCGACCGCGTGGACGTACGCGAGGTCTCCATCGGTGACTACGTCCTGGCCGGCGGCGAGGCTCCCGTCCTGGTGATGGTCGAGGCCATCGCCCGGCTGCTGCCCGGCGTGCTGGGCAACTCGGCCTCCCACCAGGACGACTCCTTCGCCCCCGGCGCGATGGCGGACCTCCTGGAGGGGCCCGTCTACACCAAGCCGCCCGAGTGGCGCGGCCGCGGCATCCCCGAGGTGCTGCTCAGCGGCCACCACGGCAAGATCGCCCGCTGGCGCCGGGACGAGGCGTTCCGCCGTACCGACCGCAACCGCCCCGACCTGATCGAGCGCGCCGACCCGGCCGCCTTCGACAAGAAGGACCGGGAGACCCTCTCCATCCTCGGGTGGGCCGAGGGCACGGACGGTCGATTTGGGCGTACGAGCGACGACGTGGAAGAATAGGCCGCTGCTGTGTGCGTCCGGCGCGCGCCCCTGCCACAGGGGGAACGACGCCCGCCCGACGGAACGGCAACCTCAACGCAATTCTCCAGTTCCGTTGATGACCTGTGGCATCAACGAAGAAAGCAGTGGGTCATGAACCTTCTCGACTCCGTCGACTCTGCGTCGCTGCGCAGCGACATCCCGGCCTTCCGCCCGGGTGACACCGTCAACGTCCACGTGCGCGTCATCGAGGGCAACCGCTCCCGTGTGCAGCAGTTCAAGGGCGTCGTCATCCGCCGCCAGGGCGCGGGCGTCCGCGAGACCTTCACGGTCCGCAAGGTCAGCTTCTCCGTCGGCGTCGAGCGCACCTTCCCCGTGCACACCCCGATCGTCGAGAAGATCGAGCTGGTGACCCGCGGTGACGTGCGTCGCGCCAAGCTGTACTACCTCCGTGAGCTGCGCGGCAAGGCCGCGAAGATCAAGGAGAAGCGCGACAGCTGAACAGACGTCCGGCGTCCTGGACCGGCCGGATAGGCTCAGGGTCCGATGGACACCGACGCACAGCTTTCGGAGCGCGACCGCTCTCCCGCCCCCGAGCAGGGGCCGGAGCAGGGGTCGCGCTCCGCGTGTTTTTCCGGGCGGCCCTCCTCCGGGACGGAGGGGAGCGAGCAGGCCGAACCCGCGGAGCGGACGAAGCGCGGGGCGCAGCCCCCGGAAGAGCCGAAGGAACTCACAGGCCTCCAGGACCAGTGCGTGCGGCCCCAGGAGGCGGCGCCACGGCGGCAGCCGTCCCGGCTCCGGCGGTTCGGGTCCTGGCTAGGGGGCGGCGCGTCCGCCCTGTGGCACCGCCCGGTCCTGCTGCTCGCGGCCTGTCTGGCCTTCGCCCTGCTGCTCAGCGCCTTCGTCGTCCAGCCCTTCCTGATTCCCAGCTCCTCCATGGAGAACACCCTGCGGGTCGGTGACCGGGTGCTGGTCAACAAGCTGGCGTACCGCTTCGGTGGCCCACCACGCCGGGGCGATGTGATCGTCTTCGACGGCACCGGTTCGTTTCTGCAGAGCGAACCGAGCGAGAACCCGGTGACCGGACTGATCAGGGGTGCGGGCGCGGCGCTGGGACTGGCCGAGCCCGCGGCCACCGACTACATCAAGCGCGTGATCGGCGTCGGCGGGGACCGGGTGACCTGCTGCGACAAACGGGGGCGGATCAAGGTGAACGGCGAGCCGGTGGACGAGAGCTACCTGTTTCCGGGGGACGCGCCGTCCTCCGACACGTTCGACATCGTGGTGCCGGAGGGGAAACTGTGGGTCATGGGAGATCATCGCGGCAGATCACGCGACTCACGGGACCACCTCGGTGAACCGGGCGGCGGCACCGTCCCGGTAGACAAGGTGATCGGCCGCGCCGACTGGATCGCCTGGCCGGTGGGCCACTGGACGGCCCTGCACCGCCCACGCGTCTTCGACCGCATACCAGGCGCGGCGGGCAGCCATGGGTAACCGGGGGCGGCCCAGGCACGGGCACCAGGGGGGCGCGGGCGCTGACCCGGGTGAGGCGGACGCGGAAGGGGCCTACGGGGGAGCTACGTACGGAGTCGGCCCGTATGAGGCTGATTCGTACGGAGGGTACGGAGGCGGTGCGTACGAAGCTGCGGGAAACAGGGGCGGAGCGTACGACGGGGCCGGGTACGGGAGTGGGCCGTACGGCAGTGCCGGCTACGGGGGCGGGCCGCACGAAAGCGCCGGATACGGGCGCGGGCCGTACGAAAGCACCGGATACGGGAGCCAGGCGCACGACGGCACCGGATACAGAGGCGGGTCGGGCGGGCCGTACGAGACCGCCGGACACGAGGGCGTACCGCACGAAAACGTAAGGCATGGGGACGAGCCGTACAGCGAAGCCCCCGAGGTCGACGGCAGCGCGCGCGCCAGTACGCGGACGACCAGGCCCGCGACCGGGGGACGCGCCGCACGACGACGCCAGGCACGTCGCATCAAACGTCGCAGGCGTCGCTCCTACCTCAAAGAGATACCGATCCTCATCGGCGTGGCCCTGGCCATCGCGCTGGTGCTCAAGACTTTTCTCGTCCAGGCATTCGTGATCCCGTCCGGCTCCATGGAGCAGACCATCCGGATCGGCGACCGCGTCCTGGTCGACAAGCTCACCCCCTGGTTCGGCTCGGAACCGGAGCGCGGTGACGTGGTCGTCTTCAAGGACCCCGGGGGCTGGCTCAAAGGTGAGCAGGTCGAGCCCGCAGACGATCCGGTCGTGGTCAAGCAGCTCAAGGAGTTCATGACCTTCATCGGGCTGCTCCCGTCGGCCGACGAACAGGACTTGATCAAGCGAGTGGTGGGGGTCGGTGGCGACACCGTCAAGTGCTGCGACAAGCAGGGGCGGGTCACGGTCAACGGAACGCCCCTGGATGAGCCATACATACATCCGGGCAATCCGCCCTCACAGTTCAAATTCGAGGTCAAGGTTCCGGTCGGCCGAATCTTCGTGATGGGCGACCATCGCTCCAATTCGGCGGATTCGCGGTATCACCTGGACGAGCCGTACCGTGGGACGATCTCGGTGGACAGCGTGGTCGGCCGGGCCGTGGTCATCGCCTGGCCGGTGGGCCACTGGCGTCGTCTGGAGGAGCCTGACACCTACGCGACCGTGCGCGACGCGCCGGGCGCGAGGGCGACGGCGGGACGGGCTCCGCATAGTGTGTCCTCCGACGGTTTGTCCGAACTCCCGACCCCTGCGGAACTCCCGCTCGTTATGGGAGTGGTGGGCCTGCACCGGTTATCGGGCAGGCAGTGGCGTGGCGTAAGGAGTGGATGTGGGGGACTTGGCGGTCGGCGCGCGGTCCGGAACCGAAGAGCCCGAGGAGCCGGCGGGAAACGGTGAGTCCGCACAGCCCGCCGCATCCGGAGTGCCGGGAGGGCCGGCGGACCCGGCGCGGGCGACGGGCCCGGGAGAGCCGGCCGGCCCCGGGCGGCCGACGGGCCCGGGCGTGTCGATGGACAAGAAAGAGCCGGCCGACGAGGAGGAGAGCGGCAGCGTGAAGAAGGGCAAGAAGCCGCGTGCCTTCTGGAAAGAGCTGCCGATCCTCATCGGGATCGCGCTGATCCTCGCGCTGATCATCAAGACCTTCCTGGTGCAGGCGTTCTCCATCCCGTCCGACTCGATGCAGGACACCCTGCAGCGCGGGGACCGAGTGCTGGTGGACAAGCTCACCCCGTGGTTCGGCTCCGAACCGGAACGTGGCGAGGTCGTCGTCTTCCACGACCCGGGCGGCTGGCTGAACGAGGTGCCCACTCCCGAGCCCAACGCGATCCAGCAGGTCCTCAGCTTCATCGGCCTGATGCCGTCGGCCGAGGAGAAGGACCTGATCAAGCGGGTCATCGCAGTCGGCGGTGACACCGTGGAGTGCCAGGGCACCGGACCGGTCAAGGTCAACGGCACCGCCCTGAAGGAGGACTCGTACCTCTTCCCCGGCAACACGCCGTGCGGCGACAAGCCGTTCGGACCGATCAAGGTGCCCAAGGACAGCATCTGGGTCATGGGTGACCACCGCCAGGACTCCCTCGACTCGCGCTACCACACGAACCTCAAGGGCAACGGCACGGTCGAGGTCAAGCAGGTCGTGGGGCGCGCCTTCACGATCGCCTGGCCGATCAACCGCTGGTCGTGGCTGTCGGTGCCGGACACCTTCGACCAGCCCGCACTGAACAAGGCCATGGCGGCGACGCCGGCGGCGCTCGGTCTGGCGGGCGCGGTGCCGATCGTGCTGTGGCGGCGCCGTCGGCGGGCCGTACGGGTGACGCGGTCGGTGGAGCGGGTTTCCGACTGAGTGGGGGATGGCGTCCGGCCTTTGCTGACCTCGGGGCCGGACGTGTGGCGTCGGTGTGTACGGGTTCCGGGGGTGACGCTGAGTTTCGGGCCGCGTACGGGCTGGCTGGGGCGCTCAGGGCCCGCGCCAGGCCGGGCGCGGCCTGGCGCGTACGAGGTGCGTGGCCCGGTGGGTACGGGGCGCGGCCTGCGGTGGTTACGGGGACGGGGCGCGGGGTCCATGGATGTGTCTGCACGGACCGGTGGCCCATAGGGCGTCGGTGCCAGTTGCCCACCCGATGAGCGTCACGGACGCACGTCGTGCCCCCGTCGGCCCGGCTCGTGGTGCTGACTGGGGAACGTACCCCCGGGTAGGGTGCCGTCCCAGATCTTCGACGCAGGTTGTTCACGGGGCGGGAGCGCTGGGATGAGCAGCAGTAAGGCACGTACGGGCGACGGCCGCGGCCGGACGACGGGCAGTGTGCTTTCCGGTCTGGTCGTGGCCGTCGGCTGTGTGCTGTTCCTGGGCGGCTTCGTATGGGGAGCGCTGACCTACCGCCCTTATACGGTGCCGACCGACTCGATGGCCCCGACGATCGGGGTGGGGGACCGGGTGCTGGCCGAGCGGGTGGACGGCTCCGAGGTGCGGCGCGGTGACGTCGTGGTCTTCCGGGACGCGGTGTGGGGCGATGTGCCGATGATCAAGCGGGTGGTCGGGGTGGGCGGCGACACGGTCGCCTGCTGCAGCAAGGACGGCCGGCTGACGATCAACGGCAAGCCCGTCGAAGAACCGTATCTCCACGCCACAGGACCGGCCTCGCCGACCGGCTTCAGCTCCAAGGTGCCGGTGGGTCAGCTCTTCCTCCTCGGCGATCACCGCAACGACTCCCTGGACTCCCGGACGCACCTCAAGGACGCCGACCACGGCTCCGTGTCGCGCACGGCCGTGGACGCGCGGGTGGACGCCAGGGCGTGGCCGATCGGCAGCATGGGTGTGGTGGACCGGCCGGAGAGCTTCGCGGCGATGCCCGGCGGAACGTCTCAGCCCGGGCCGGTGCGCATCATCGTCATCGCGGTCGTCGCCGGAGCGGTGCTGATCCTGGGCGGCGCGGCGTACGGGCCGCTGGCGCGACGCGGGAGGCGTAGGAGTGACTGACGCGGCGCGAGAGGCGTGGGAGTGACTGACGCGGCGCGGGAGGCGTGGGAGTGACTGACGCGACGCGGGAGGTCTAGATGGCTGAGACGACGGGTGCCGATGCGGCGCACGAGGTACGTGAGGCGGTCCAGGACCTGCCGGTGCAGGTGCGGCAGGTCGCGCGGGTCGTGCTGCTGGACCCGGACGACCGGGTCCTGCTGCTGCACGGCTACGAACCGGGTGAACCGACCCGTACCTGGTGGTTCACGCCGGGCGGCGGCGTGGAGGGCGCGGAGACCCGCGAGGAGGCCGCCCACAGGGAGCTGGCCGAGGAGACGGGCATCACCGACGTACGGCTGGGGCCGCTGCTGTGGAAACGGTGCTGCTCCTTCCCCTTCGACGGCCGACGCTGGGACCAGGACGAGTGGTACTACCTGGCGCGCACCGACCGGACTGCTACCGAGATGTCGGGGCAGACGGATCTTGAGCGGCGCAGCGTGTCCGGACTGAGGTGGTGGACTTCGGAAGATCTTTCCGCGTCGCATGAGACGGTGTATCCGACGGGATTCGCCGAGCTGCTGCGCAGGCTGCTCGACGAAGGGCCCCCTGACGCGCCGGTGCTGCTGGCTACCGAGAGCGCCTGACGCACAATAGGGGGACGCACGGCTGAAGGGGATCTGCCATGAGCGCCGAGGACCTCGAAAAGTACGAGACCGAGATGGAGCTGAAGCTCTACCGGGAGTACCGCGACGTCGTCGGGCTGTTCAAGTATGTGATCGAGACTGAGCGGCGTTTCTATCTCACGAACGATTACGAGATGCAGGTGCACTCCGTGCAGGGTGAGGTCTTCTTCGAGGTCTCGATGGCTGACGCCTGGGTCTGGGACATGTACCGGCCGGCTCGCTTCGTGAAGCAGGTACGGGTGTTGACGTTCAAGGACGTGAACATCGAGGAGCTGAACAAGAGCGATCTGGATCTTCCGGGGAGCTGAGGGGGCTCGGGCGGTGCTGGGGTAGGGCGTCGAGTGGGTGGCGGCGAAGCTCGTGGCTGGCGTGTTGCGGCCGGTGCTGGTCCTGGCGCTGGTGCCGGACCCGCCGGGCGTGGGGGCATCGTCGAGTGTCGCCGGCCTGAGTGACGAAGTTGTCCACAAGCGCTTCGTTATCCACCAAGATCCAACAGATGGTGGCTGAAGCGTCACAGTCGGTGCCGGAGGTGGTGCCGAGTGAACGCCACGAACGAGAAGAATCGCCGGCCGGAGCCGGGCGAGAAGGATCCGCAGGGGTATTCGGAAGAGAAAAGCGGGGGTGGCCGGGCGATCACCGGCTTCGGGGGCGGCCGGTCCGCCCCTCGCGGCGGGCCCCGAGACGGACTCCGAGGCGGACCCCGAAGTGGACCCCAAGGCGGACCCCGAAGCGGGCTACGAAGTGGCTCTCGACGTGTCAGGTCCCGCGGTACCAGTACCCCCTCCGGACGCACTGCCGTCCCCGGTAGTACAACCGACCCGATTGCCACACTTACCACGACCATCCCGTCAAACTCATCCACCACACTCACCGCTTCCGCGACGCCCGTCATCAGTGCGCGGCGAGCACTCGGGCGGTACGGGGAAGACCTGGCGGCCCGACACCTGATCTCCGTCGGTATGCGCATCCTGGACCGGAACTGGCGATGTCAGGACGGCGAGGTCGACATCGTCGCCGCCGACGGCGACGCCTTGGTGCTCTGCGAGGTCAAGGCACGCCGCGCCGGCTCGTACGAACATCCGATGGCGGCCGTACGACCCGAGAAAGCCGCCCGCCTTGTCCGCCTGGCGGAACGCTGGCTGGAGGAACACGGCGGCCCACCGCCCGGCGGGGTGCGCATCGATGTGATCGGAGTGCTGCTGCCCGCACGCGGCGCACCGCTCCTGGAGCACGTGCGGGGGGTGACCTGACATGGGATTCGCCCGTACGTGCTCGGTCGCACTGGTCGGTGTCGAGGGCGTGGTCGTCGAGGTCCAGGCGGACCTGGAGCCGGGGGTAGCGGCTTTCGCGCTGGTCGGCCTGCCGGACAAAAGCCTGATCGAATCGCGCGACAGGGTACGAGCGGCCGTCGTGAACTCCGGCGGTGAGTGGCCGCAGAAGAAACTCACCGTCGGCCTCAGCCCGGCCTCCGTTCCCAAGAGCGGCAGCGGTTTCGATCTCGCCGTGGCCTGCGCGGTGCTCGGCGCGGCGGAACGGATCGATCCGCGCGAGCTGTCCGACCTCGTCATGATCGGCGAGCTGGGACTGGACGGTCGCGTCCGGCCGGTACGCGGAGTCCTCCCGGCCGTCCTGGCCGCGGCCGACGCCGGGTACCGCCAGGTCGTGGTGCCGGAGCGGACCGTGGCCGAAGCATCGCTCGTCCCAGGGGTCTCCGTCCTCGGCGTACGAAGCCTCCGGCAGCTGATCGCGGTGCTCACCGACGAGCCGGTGCCGGAAGAGGAGGACGAGGGCTCGACCACCGAAGGGCGCCCGGATTCGCTGCTGGCGGGGCTGGCCGTGCCCGGCAGCGGCCTCGACGCAGGGCGCGTGGACGGTGACCGGCTGCCCGATCTGTCGGACGTCGCCGGGCAGCACAGCGCACGAAGAGCTCTGGAGGTGGCGGCAGCCGGACGCCACCACATTTTCTTTCTGGGCCCTCCCGGAGCGGGGAAAACCCTCCTGGCAGAACGCTTGCCCGGACTGCTGCCCAGACTGTCGCCGAAGGAGTCCCTGGAGGTGACGGCAGTGCATTCGGTGGCCGGCGCCCTTCCTCCTGGGCAGCCGTTGGTGGACCGTCCGCCGTACTGCGCTCCTCACCACAGCGCGACGATGGCCTCGCTCGTGGGTGGTGGCAGCGGCCTGCCCCGACCGGGTGCCGTGTCGTTGGCCCATCACGGCGTCCTGTTCATCGACGAGGCTGCCGAATGCAACGCCCGTGTGCTGGACGCGCTACGGCAACCATTGGAATCGGGATTCGTCGTGGTCGCACGGGCCGCCGGAATGATGCGTATGCCGGCGAAGTTTCTCCTCGCCATGGCCGCCAATCCCTGCCCGTGCGGGCGCCACGGCACGCTCGGAGGCGGCTGCGAATGCCGCCCGTCCACCATCCGGCGCTACCGCGCCCGGCTGTCGGGCCCGCTGATGGACCGCGTCGACCTGCGGGTGGGAGTGGAGCCCGTCGCGCGTTCCGAATTGCTGTCGCTCGTCCAGGGCGCCGAAACGACCGCCGAAGTAGCCGAACGAGTTCGAGCCGCCCGCGACCGCGCCGCCGCCCGCCTCGCGGGCACGCCATGGAGCACGAACAGCGAAGTGCCAGGCCACGAGTTGCGTACGCGCTGGCAAGTAGCTCCGGGAGCGTTGGCACAAGCAGAACGCGACCTGGAAACCGGCCTCCTGACAGCCCGCGGCATGGACCGCGTACTCCGAGTCGCCTGGACGTCAGCCGACCTCGCAGGCCACGACCGCCCGATGGCCGAGGACATCAACTGGGCCCTGGAACTACGTACGGGCATCAGGCGAGGTGTGCCTTTGGCTACGGGAGCGAGGTGAGGTGAGGGGAGCTGGGGCCGGGGGAGGGGTGTGGGTGTGGGGTGGGTGGGCCGGTAGAGCGTGATGCGGAGGAAGGCGTGCCGGGGCGGCAGGCCGTGGCCCTGGTCATCCCGGGCGAGGGCGTAGGGCGGGCGCGGTAGGTGGTGGCAAACGGGATCTGGCGGCCTATCGCGCTCGGTCAGCCCTCAGGGCCGGGGGCGCCTGGGGGCCTGGGGGGTGTCAGGGGGTGCCTCTGGGTGCGGCGCGATGGTGTCATGCCGCCTGGAGAGGAGGCTGCGGCAGGGCTGTGGTGTAGGGCGCAGAGGCATGGCACGGGGAGGTGGGGACGTAGTGGCGCGGTAGCGATGTGCCGTGGCCGCGGTGCGGTTGCGAGGTGGGGTGCGGCGAGGCGTGGCGTGGCGGTGAGGTGCGGTGAGGCGGTGGGGTGCGGCTGGGCTCTGCGGTGAGCCGGTGGGGCACGGCTGGGCTCTGCGGCGAGGCGGTACGGAACGGTGACGGCGGTGTGGCGGCACGTTGGCGCGGTCGAGGGCGTGGTGGCACGGCGTGGGATGCGGTGTCGTGGCATGACGGCGCGCTGCTGCGGCCGGGGCGGAGAGAGCCGGGTGGGCGTGAAGGGGGACGCGATGGCGTAGATGCGCGAGAGCAGAGGCGTGCATGGGAGGAGGCGGTGGTGGGTGGGCGCGGGGGGGGGGAGGGAGAGGAACGCGTACGAACTCAGTTTGGCGTGCTGCGAACCGGCAGCCAGGCACTTGAACCATGCCTCAACCCAGCCAACCCCAGCCGAACGATAACGCCCACCACCTCAGCAGTAGGACCAAACGACTGAACCCTACGGCGGCGCGGGAGCCAGCTGGAGGCATCGATCTGCGAGGCCGACGCCTGGCGCTCATTCAACCCTTTCAGCTACACCGCGCTGCCCGATTGCCGACGAATCACGAACGAGAAGGAGAAGGACATGCGGGGGACCAAGGACTGTTCTGTGGCAAGTGCCAGGGAGCCGGCGCATGAGTGACGTGGGAGAGGAGGAGAGGACAGCGCGTGCGGCATTGACGCGCATCGTAGAGCCCGGCGACGAGACGGTAGGGCGCTGGCTGCGGCAGACGGCGCCGGTGCACCTCGTACAGGCCCTGTTCGGTGGACGGGACATGTCGTCAGGAGTGTCGAAGGAGAAGTTTCAGGGCCTACGCATGCGAGCGGCTCGGACGGACATCGACGGAGCAGCTGCAGACCTTGCGGCCATCGGCGCGCTCGGCGGCCGGTTCATCTGCCCCGGAGACGACGAGTGGCCACAGCAATTGAACGATCTGGGGGACGGGAGGCCCATCGGCCTGTGGGTGCGCGGGAGGGCGAATCTGCGCATGTGGGCCTTGAAGTCCGTCTCGATCGTCGGTGCTCGCGCCTGCACCGAGTACGGCGCTCATCTGGCGGCCACCCTCGGCGCAGGACTGGCCGACCGCGGTTGGACGGTCGTGTCCGGAGCCGCGTACGGAGTGGATGGCGCGGCTCATCGGGGTGCCCTGGCCGCAGAGGGAGCATCCGTCGCCGTACTGGCCTCCGGCGTCGATTACGCCTACCCGCGAGGGCACACCGAGTTGATCCACCGGCTGGCGGAACAGGGACTGGTGATCGCGGAGTTGCCACCGGGTGATCATCCGACCCGTAGCCGTTTCATCCTGCGCAACCGAGTCATCGCGGCGCTCACCCGGGGAACCGTGGTCGTAGAGGCTGAGCTGCGCAGCGGATCGCTGGTCACCGCCCGGCGGGCGACGGAGCTGGGCCGGTTCACCATGGGGATGCCGGGGCCGGTCACCAGCGGGCTGTCGGCCGGTGTGCATCAACTTCTGCGCGGCGAAGCCGTAGTGGTCACCGACGCCGCCGAAGTCGTCGAGCTGGTCGGCAGTATCGGCGACCTTGCTCCCGCACAGCGCGGACCGGTTCTGGCGCGCGATCTTCTTGATCCGGTGGCTTCCCGGGTGCTCGAAGCGGTCCCCGCGCGCGGTGGCGCGGACTCGCGGCGGCTGGCGCGGGACTCGGGTACGGCAGAGGAAGTCGCGCAGGGCAAGCTCTTCGAGCTGCAGTCGCTGGGATTCGTTCAAAGGTGTGGTGCTGTCTGGGAGTTGGCGCGGCGTTCCGTAGGCGCTACGGGATCCCGGCGAGGCGGTGCTTGACCTGAGGCGAATGGGTGAAAAGGCGAGGGGAATGGCCTCAGAAGCCGGGTTTGTCTTGATCCAGTCGTAGAGCCCTGCCGCCATCGGGTGGCGGCGGGGCGTCTCGGCTGCTGCCGTGGCGGCCGGTGGTGAAGCCGCGTACGGGGGAGCGTGCGCCGGGCGCCCGTGATGACGCTTCCATCCCCCTGCGAGTGGAATTGGCTCCGCCCTCTGTAACCCGGGGGTGCGGGCAGCGGAACGTATCTGCGCACTGCCGGACGACCCTTCATCGCGCATCGCGACACTGCAGTCACGCTACGCTCACGAGTAATTGAACCTCACGCACGTGTTCCCAGTGTTTCGGCAGAACGGCTCAAGGCAACGAATGCCCCAGCACACCTCCGGATCCGATCGCGCGGCCGCGCCCCCCGCCGCGCGCGGTAGCGTGCGCCCCACCGCGCCCACCTCGCTGGAGGAGCTGTGGCGCGCCTACAAGGCTTCGGGCGACGGACGGCTGCGTGAGCAGCTGATCCTGCACTACTCGCCCCTGGTGAAGTACGTCGCCGGCCGGGTGAGCGTCGGCCTGCCGCCCAACGTCGAGCAGGCCGACTTCGTCTCCTCCGGGGTCTTCGGGCTCATCGACGCCATCGAGAAGTTCGACCCCGAGCGGTCGATCAAATTCGAGACGTACGCCATCACCCGCATCCGGGGCGCGATGATCGACGAACTGCGGGCACTGGACTGGATCCCGCGCTCGGTACGGCAGAAGGCCAGGGCGGTCGAGCGGGCCTACGCCACGCTGGAGGCCCAGCTGCGACGCAGCCCCTCCGAAGCGGAGGTGGCCTCGGAAATGGGTATCGCGCTGGAGGAACTGCACGGCGTCTTCAGCCAATTGTCCCTGGCCAACGTCGTCGCCCTGGAGGAGCTGCTGCACGTCGGTGGCGAGGGCGGCGATCGGCTGAGCCTGATGGACACCCTGGAGGACACGGCTGCCGACAACCCGGTCGAGGTGGCTGAGGACCGCGAACTGCGCCGGCTGCTCGCCCGGGCCATCAACACGCTCCCCGAGCGCGAGAAGACCGTTGTCACGCTGTACTACTACGAGGGCCTCACGCTCGCCGAGATCGGCAACGTTCTCGGGGTCACCGAGAGCCGGGTCAGCCAGATCCACACCAAGTCCGTACTCCAGCTCCGCGCCAAATTGGCTGACGTGGGGCGGTGAGCCGGGGCTGGGCATGGAGGGGCGGCGGGGCCTCGGGCCGGGGGCGCCGTTCATGTGTATGAGCGCGCTCTCGTTGCCAGTGGTTGTCCGGGGCCGGCTCCCGGCTGTACACGGTGGTGCCTGTGCGGGGGCTCGCGGCTGAGGTTGTGCAGGGTTGGCGTGCACGTCTGAGTGCGCTGGGCTGCGGGCTGCGGCCGGTGCTTGTCCTTTTGTCCGTTGTTCGTCTTTTCTGCTTCTGCGGCTCTCGGGGCTGCCGGAAATCCGGGGGCCCCGAGTTCTGGTTCGGACTCCCGGGCTCGCGCTCGCTCTTCCGGCTTCCCCTCTCCCCCCTCCCCCCCCCGCCCACCCACCACCTCCACCGCCGCTCCTCCTCCGCCACCACCCCGCCCTCGCCACTCCCTCCGCCGCCTCCTCAGCCCCGCCTCTTGGTCGCCCCGTCCGCCTCCTCCGCCCCGCGTCTTGGCCGCCTCCTCCGCCTCCGCCGCCTCCTTCGCTCCGCCTCTCGGCTGCCTTCGCCGCCACCTCCGCCAAGCCCGCCGCGGCGTCAGCCACCGCCCCGATCCCAGGCGCACGCGGCTCCCCGACGGCGTTCGGAGCGGTGGCTGCACAGGAACCCGTGCTGGTCCTGCCCACCCCCTCGTAGTCCCGGGGCGCCGGCCCGGTCGCCGCCCGCCTTCCGTCACCAGTCCAGGCCCGACTCGGTGAGGTATGCGCAGCGAGCGCCGTCACGGCACCGGCTCGCAGGGGCCACCAACACTGACGAACACTGTGGCCTTCGTACGCCCAGCCGCTGGTCCTCCCCCAGCGTCAGCGCTCGCCCGCGCGGCAGCACCCGTGCCGAGCGCCCGCCCCAGCCTTGCCGCCGCCCAGACCGTCCTCGCCCCCGTACCTGCTTCGCTCAAGTGCCTGCTGCGGCCTTGTGCCTATCCTGCGCAGTCGATCTGCGGTAGCCGCCCGAGCCGCCCTCAGAGCTGGTCTGACCTCGGCTCTTCCTGTCATCGGCTTGCCGTGACCAGCTCCTTTCCTCCGTGCTGGTGGTTGTCGTTCTCTCGGGTGTCGGCATGGACACATCGTGATGCGGAGTGCCGTGCCCGGCGCGCCATCCGTACAGTGGTGACGTGCCCAGGATTCGAGCGGCCTCTGTGGCCGAGCACCGGACGATGCAGCGTGGCGCCCTTCTGGACGCCGCCCGCACCCTGCTGTCCGAAGGCGGGACCGAGGCGTTGACCTTCCCCGCCCTCGCTGAGCGAACGGGTCTCGCACGCTCCTCCGTCTACGAGTACTTCCGTTCCCGTGCGGCTGTCGTCGAAGAGCTCTGCGCTGTCGACTTTCCCGTGTGGGCGGCTGAGGTCGAGGCGGCGATGGAGCGGGTCGAGACGCCCGAGGCCAAGATCGAGGCGTACGTCCGCCAACAGCTCGCGCTGGTCGGCGACCGTCGGCACCGGGCCGTCGTCGCGATTTCCGCAGGTGAGCTGGACGCCGGCGCGCGCGAGAAGATCCGTGCCGCGCACGGCGGGCTGATCGCGATGATCGTGGAGGCCCTGGCGGGCCTCGGTCACGAGCAGCCGCGACTCGCCGCCATGCTGCTCCAGGGAATCGTCGACGCCGCTGTCCGCCGTATCGAGCTCGGGGCCGCGGAAGACCCGACGCAGATCACGGAGGCTGCGGTCGCCATGGTCCTGGGTGGCGTAAGGGGCTGAGCGGACGAACCGGCTCTCCTGCCATCGGGCGGAGAAGGCGGTGAATGGGCGGGGTGGACGTGTGGGACGTGTGCCGCGGCTGGTCGGCGGCCGCAGGTGGGGGAGAAGGCGGAGTCCGCTTTCGCGCCTGACCTGGGCCAGCGATTGCCGCGGTCCCCGTGGTTCCCGTACGCCGTGATCGACGCGAGCGCGGTGGGGCGCGGTGTTCTGGTTCAGCCTTCGGCTCAGGCACACCGGTGACCGGGAGCAGGCGTGAAGGGCCGGGGTGCAGCATCGAGGCGGGGAGCAGGGACAGCGGGTCCAGGTACGTCTTCCCGCGGAGCAGGCCCCAGTGCAGGCATGGGCGGGAGCAGTGGAAAGGGCCTGGGCCGAGTGTGGCTACCGGCTGGCCCGCGGTGACGTGATCACCCTTACGCACCATCGGGCGGACCGGTTCGTACGTCGTGCGTAGCGGCGGTTGACCGGACCCCGCGACCTCGATCGACACGACTCCCCGGCCCGCCACCTTCCCGGCGAACAGCACCCGCCCGGGGGCAGCGGCCCGTACCGTCGCGCCCTCGTCCGCGAGGAGGTCCACCCCCCGATGGCCGGGCGCCCAGGGGGCGGGTGGAGGCTCCCACCCGCGCGCGACAGCGGGCCGTGCGCCGGTCGGTCCGGTGATCGGCCAGGCCCGGTCGCCGGTGGTCGCCGACGCGGGGCCGCCCGGCAGGGAAGTGAGCGGCTGCCCGGGAGTCGGACGGCGCTCCGGCGACTTCGTGAGCCTCGCGGATTCGGCTCGTGGAGCGTCTTCGGCGGACGCCGCACCGGCCGCAGCGACGCCGGCCAGCAGTACGGCTGACGCGGTGCTCATCGCGCAGAGGGCCAGGAGACGAACGGCTGGGGGAGTGGTGCGCCAGACGCGCGCCATCGGCCGGGCACGGGCAGCGGGTGCGGCACGGCTTGTCCACCAGGCTCCGCCGTTATGGCGTCCGTGGTCGGTGCGGCATCCATGGCCGCCGCCGTGACGAGCACGGTCGGCGCGCCCGGGACGAGGCCCAGAGGGAGGCCCGGGGTGTAGGTGGCGTAGGTGGAGTAGGGGGCGTGTGGTGCACACGTGGCTCACGGCGCGTACGCACGCGGTGGGGAGCGCTGGGGGAATCCCCCTGAACGGCCGCCGGGCTCGGCAGCTGTTCGCCGTGCTCACCGCGCGTCCGGCGCGCTTCCGATGCCAGGTGACTACCGCGCGTACGGTCTCGAAGACAGTTCGTTGTCGCATGGCGTGACGATGACCTGTTCGGCCGCGGCTCGGGGATCTTGAGCCGGATCGGTGGATTACCGAGCGGTTGTGTACAACCTCGTCACCCCTCACTCCCTCACCCCCCCCACCTCAGCCTCACCTCACCCCCCGGCCCCCTGTCCGAAAGGAGCGTGTCGCCCGTCCCTTCGGCGGTCCCGTACACTTCTTGTGGCGATCCGGGTCACCGGGTCGACTTCGCACGCCCCGCCACCAGCGCAACAGTTCCCATTCGGGCAGCACGGTGGCCGCGCCCCTCGGTCCTCGGAAGGCCCCGCAAGGTCCTTCCCCGGCAGAGCGCGCCGGGGCGTCAGGCACCGCGGCCGCCCGGCCGCAGTGGAACCGAGTAACACGAGGAGTACGGCCATGGCCGTCGTCACGATGCGGGAGCTGCTGGAGAGCGGCGTCCACTTCGGGCACCAGACCCGCCGCTGGAACCCGAAGATGAAGCGCTTCATCTTCACGGAGCGCAACGGCATCTACATCATCGACCTGCTCCAGTCGCTGTCGTACATCGACCGCGCCTACGAGTTCGTCAAGGAGACCGTCGCCCACGGCGGCTCGGTCATGTTCGTCGGCACCAAGAAGCAGGCCCAGGAGGCCATTGCCGAGCAGGCGACCCGCGTGGGCATGCCCTACGTGAACCAGCGCTGGCTCGGCGGCATGCTGACCAACTTCTCGACCGTCTACAAGCGCCTGCAGCGCCTGAAGGAGCTCGAGCAGATCGACTTCGAGGATGTGGCCGCCTCCGGCCTCACCAAGAAGGAGCTCCTGGTCCTCTCCCGCGAGAAGGCCAAGCTGGAGAAGACCCTCGGCGGTATCCGCGAGATGCAGAAGGTGCCCAGCGCCGTCTGGATCGTGGACACCAAGAAGGAGCACATCGCCGTCGGCGAGGCGCGCAAGCTCAACATCCCGGTCGTGGCGATCCTCGACACGAACTGCGACCCGGACGAGGTCGACTACAAGATCCCGGGCAACGACGACGCGATCCGCTCCGTCACCCTGCTCACCCGCGTGATCGCCGACGCCGTCGCCGAGGGCCTCATCGCCCGCTCCGGCGTCGCCACCGGCGACCAGAAGCCGGGCGAGAAGGCCGGCGAGCCGCTCGCCGAGTGGGAGCGCGACCTGCTCGAGGGCGACAAGAAGGCCGACTCCGAGGACGCCGCCAAGGCCGAGGACAAGCCCGCCGAGGCGCCTGCCGCCGAGGCCCCCGCCGCCGAGGCCGAGAAGCCGGCCGACGAGCAGGCCTGACGCCGCACAACCGGTTGATGACGGCGGGGGAGGGCGCCATGCGCGCCGCCCCCGCCGTCCACCCGTAGATCTTTCGACTGTCGAGATTTCGAGAAGAGATTCACAGACCATGGCGAACTACACCGCCGCGGACGTCAAGAAGCTCCGTGAGCTCACCGGCGCCGGCATGATGGACTGCAAGAAGGCCCTGGACGAGGCCGAGGGCAGCGTCGACAAGGCCGTGGAGATCCTCCGCGTCAAGGGCCAGAAGGGCGTCGCCAAGCGCGAGGGCCGTTCGGCCGAGAACGGCGCCGTCGTCTCCCTCATCTCCGAGGACAAGACCTCCGGCGTCCTGCTGGAGCTGAAGTGCGAGACGGACTTCGTCGCCAAGGGTGACAAGTTCATGGCCGTCGCCAACGCGCTGGCCGCGCACGTCGCCAAGACCTCCCCGGCCGACCTCGAGGCGCTGCTCGCCTCCGAGATCGAGGCCGGCAAGACCGTCCAGGCGTACGTCGACGAGGCCAACGCCACGCTCGGCGAGAAGATCGTCCTGGACCGCTTCGCGCAGTTCTCCGGTGGCTACGTGGCCGCCTACATGCACCGCACCATGCCCGACCTCCCGCCGCAGGTCGGCGTCCTGGTCGAGCTGGACAAGGAGAACGCCGAGACCGCCAAGGACGTCGCGCAGCACATCGCCGCGTTCGCGCCGAAGTACCTCACCCGTGAGGACGTCCCGGCCGACATCGTCGAGAACGAGCGTCGCGTCGCCGAGGCCACCTCGCGTGAGGAGGGCAAGCCCGAGGCCGCCCTCCCGAAGATCGTCGAGGGCCGCGTGAACGGCTTCTTCAAGGAGAACACGCTGCTGGCGCAGCCCTTCGCGAAGGACAACAAGAAGTCCGTCGAGAAGGTCCTGGAAGAGGCCGGTGTCTCGCTGAAGCGCTTCGCGCGCATCCGCGTCGGCGCCTGAGCCCAGCCGTGGGCCTTGTCGCCAAGGCCAGCGAATGACCTGCGGCCCCGCTAGGGTCGTACGCAGTCGGCCGCGTACCGGCCGACCGCAGATGTGACGAGGAGGCCATTGCCGTACAGGGATCTGAACCAGACCCCCGGCAATGGCCTTCTTCGTATGTGCACGAGGAGAGCGTGATGAATCAGGGTGCCGACGGCGCGGACACAGCCCACAAAGCCGACAGTGACGGGAAGGGACGCTTCCTGCTGAAGCTGTCGGGCGAAGCGTTCGCCGGCGGCGGCGGACTGGGCGTCGACCCCGATGTCGTGCACGCCATCGCCCGCGAGATCGCAGCCGTGGTCCGCGACGGCTACGAGATCGCCATCGTGATCGGCGGCGGCAACTTCTTCCGTGGTGCCGAACTGCAGCAGCGCGGCATGGACCGCGCCCGCTCGGACTACATGGGCATGCTCGGTACGGTCATGAACTGCCTGGCCCTCCAGGACTTCCTGGAGAAGGAGGGCATCGACTGCCGGGTCCAGACCGCCATCACCATGGGCCAGGTCGCGGAGCCGTACATTCCGCTGCGCGCCGTCCGCCACATGGAGAAGGGCCGCGTGGTCATCTTCGGGGCGGGCATGGGCATGCCGTACTTCTCCACCGACACCACCGCGGCCCAGCGCGCCCTGGAGGTCGGTGCCGAGGCCATGCTGATGGGCAAGAACGGGGTGGACGGGGTCTACGACGCCGACCCCAAGAAGTTCCCGGACGCGGTGAAGTTCGACGCCCTGGAGTACGGCGAGGTCATCACCCGTGACCTCAAGGTCGCCGACGCCACCGCCATCACGCTCTGCCGTGACAACAAGCTTCCGATCCTCGTCTTCGAGCTGCTCGCCGAGGGCAACATCGCGCGCGCGGTGAAGGGTGAGAAGATCGGCACGCTCGTCAGCGATCAGGGCACCCGGGCCTGACGGCCCCAACTGCCGTATTGCCGTACGGGCAGGGCTCCGTACGGGCGGCAACCCCGGGCCGTGGGAAGACCTCGGCACGGGGATGGACAATGGCCTGCCGGTCGGACACCGTGCAGGAGAAGACGCGCGGCAGGGGCGAGGCTCTGCTTCTTACCGAAAAGACCAGGAGCAAGTGGTGATCGAAGAGATCCTCCTCGAGGCCGAGGAGAAGATGGAGAAGGCCGTCGTGGTCGCCAAGGAGGACTTCGCCGCGATTCGCACCGGGCGTGCGCACCCGGCGATGTTCAACAAGATCGTGGCGGACTACTACGGCGCCATGACGCCGATCAACCAGCTGGCGTCGTTCTCGGTGCCCGAACCGCGGATGGCCGTGGTGACCCCGTTCGACAAGAGCGCGCTGCGCAACATCGAGCAGGCCATCCGGGACTCCGACCTGGGCGTCAACCCGAGCAACGACGGCCACATCATTCGCGTGAACTTCCCGGAGCTCACCGAGGAGCGCCGCCGGGAGTTCATCAAGGTCGCCAAGAACAAGGCCGAGGACTCGAAGATCTCGATCCGCAGCATCCGGCGCAAGGCCAAGGAAGCCCTCGACAAGCTCGTCAAGGACAAGGAGTCCGGCGAGGACGAGGTGCGCCGGGCGGAGAAGGAGCTCGACGACACCACCGCGAAGTACGTCGCGCAGGTGGACGAGCTCCTCAAGCACAAGGAATCCGAGCTCCTCGAGGTCTGATGAACGAGTCATCCTGGGGGGCCCCGCCTGGCGTCGGCCAAGCCGGTCAATGGGGACCACCCGACCAGGGGCCCGCCGGTTCGGCGGGTTCCGCGCACGACTGGGGCGCGGCGGCGCAGACTCGCCCCATGCCCATCGTGCCCGACGCAGGCGGACACCAGGACGACGACCGGAAACCTCTGGACGACGACCGGGACCATCGGGGGGCCGCTCGGCCGAGCGGCCCCCTGTTCCGCGACGAACAGCCGCAGGAGCCCATGCCCACCTCCATGCCGGGGCCCGACAGCGCACCGCAACCCCCCAAGCCGCAGAAGAAGAGCGCGGGACGTAACCTCCGGGCCGCCATAGGGGTCGGCGTCGGCCTCGGCGCGGTCATCCTCTTCTCGCTCTTCGTCTACAAGCCGCTGTTCGTGGGCGTGATAGTCATCGCGGTGGTCGTGGGCCTGTGGGAGCTGACCTCGCGGCTGGCGGAGCGCAAGGACATCAAGGTCCCCCTGGTGCCGCTCGCGCTCGGTGGTACGGCGATGGTGGTCGCCGGCTACGTGCGCGGCGCGGAGGGCGCCTGGGTGGCGATGGCGCTGACCGCGCTGGCCGCCCTCGTATGGCGCATGACGGAGGCTCCCGAGAACTACCTCAGGGATGTCACGGCAGGCGTCTTCGCGGCGTTCTACGTGCCGTTCCTGGCGACGTTCGTGGCGATGATGCTCGCCGCCGACGACGGGCCGCAGCGGGTTCTGACGTTCCTGCTGCTGACCGTCGTCAGTGACACGGGCGCGTACGCGGTGGGCTGGCGCTTCGGCAAGAACAAGCTCGCGCCACGCATCAGTCCCGGCAAGACCCGCGAGGGGCTGCTGGGCGCGGTGCTGTTCGCCATGGTCGCGGGCGCGCTGTGCATGGAGCTGATCATCACGGACGGGGCCTGGTGGCAGGGCCTCCTCCTGGGCATCGCCGTCGCGGCCAGCGCGACGCTCGGCGACCTCGGCGAGTCCATGATCAAGCGGGACCTCGGCATCAAGGACATGGGCACCCTGCTGCCCGGCCACGGCGGGATCATGGACCGCCTGGACTCCCTCCTGCCGACCGCCCCGGTCGTCTGGCTGCTGTACGTGATCTTCGTCGGATCCGGCTGACCAGCGATTTCTCGTACGTACGAGGGGCCCGCCACACACCGAGTGGCGGGCCCCTCGTACGTCGCCGAACGCCCTCTCCTCGCGTCGGCGATCGGTACTTCGTACGTCTGCGACACTGGAAGAACCATGCCTAAGCCCGGAGAACTGGCAGCGATCCGGCAGTAACCGGCCCCCTACCTGCGCGTTTGGCGTCGGCAAGGGGCCGGTATCGAGTTACTGGGCCGTCTCTGGGCCGTCAGGCTCGTGTTGACCGGCCTGGAATGCCCGGTCAACAGCCTTCCTCGTACGCTCCTGACTCGATGGCATGAGATGCGCGTACACACGCAACGTCAGAGCCGGGTCAGTGTGCCCGAGGTACTGGCTGACGGCCTTGATGCTCTCCCCAGCCTCCAGCAGCAGCGAGGCGTAGAAGTGCCGCAGCGCGTGCATACCGTGCGCGCGTGCCGATTCGTACTTGCCGTTTTCTCCGGCGTCCGGGATGAGCCCGGCCACCGCGAGCGCGGGCTTCCACTCCTGGATGTTGAAGTTGCTCCGCCAGACGACTCCACCCGCGGTGTTCGTGAACAGGAGACGGGCCGACACCTTAGGGCCGTCCGGCTTCCGCCATGGGAGTGTGATCTCCACCGGCTTGAAGGTGTCCATGTGGACGCGTATCGCCTCAGCCACCGAGGACGGCAGCGGCACGTCCCGCTCCTTGCCGCACTTCGGTGGGGAGAACACTGCCTTTCCTCGGATGAGCTTCACCTGCCGTACCACTCGCAGGATGCCGCCCTCGAAGTCGAGAGCATCCTCAGCCAGCCCGACGATTTCGCCTTGCCGCAGCCCGCAACCAGCCCCGGTGTCCACCATGGTCCGATACCGCTTGGGAAGCGCCGCGCGGACGGCCTGAACCTGTGTGGGCAGCCATGGCGCGACACGCCGCTGCTCGGCCGCCGGTGGGCGGACGGACTTCGCAGAGCACGGGTTCCGCGGCAACAGCCTGTCATCCACGGCCGCGCTCAGCACAGCTCGAACATCGCCGTAGATGTTCCGCGCGTATGCACCACTTACGGCGGGGTTTGCCTCCAGAGCGCTGACCAGTCCACGAATGTGCTCAGGACGAAACGAGTCGAGCGGGCGTGAGCCAAGGACCGGGAAGGCGTGCAGGCGCAACCGCTGTTCGGCGACGATCTGACTGGACACGTCGGCGGTGTGAGTCCGGAGCCACTTCTCGGCGTAGCTCTTGAAGGTGATTCGAGCTGCGCGAGGGTCGATGTAGTGGCCGCGCGACATGTCGGAAGCGGTGTCGATGAGCCACTTCACCGCCAGGCGCCTTTGCCGGTCGGGGAAGCTCTTGGACTTCTCGGTGCCGTCAGGGCCGATGTACCGGGCGCGGTAGCGGAGGCCGATGCCGTAGCGGTCGGTCTTGACCCGGATGGGCTTGCCATCAGGGCCTTTCTCGGTCTTGAACCAGCGGTCTTGGATATGGCCTGCCATACGAGGGTGGTCCCTTCCAGAGACACGGCGGGGCACGGCCTAATGGCCGTGCCCCGCGCTCGATCGATATTCGGTTGTCGTTACGTCAGGCGGCGTCGGCGTCAGCGCGCATCTGTTGCTCAGCCCAGCGACGCACGGCGATCGGGTCGTAGCGGATGTACTTGCCGACGCGGAAGCCGGGCGGCCCGCAACGCTTCTTGCGCCACTCGTAGACGGTTTCTTTGGGCACGTGGAACAGTTCGGCCACGTCGTCAGGGGTGAGGTAGCGGTCCGGGAGCCCACCCCGGAGCGCGTCTGTGGGAGGTGCGTCAGCCATGGGGCCGTTCTCCTTCGCGGCGAGTGGGGCCCTGCCCCTCTTCTCACAGGTCCGCTACGTCCGCTACATCCGCTACACCCCAGGTCAGGGCCATGATTTTTGTAGCGGATTGGTGGCGTGTAGCGGATAGGTCCCGCTAGGCGGTGCGGGAGAGGGCCGGCGGGGGTGTGGCGCTCGTATCCGCTACATGCTCCGTATCCGCTACATCGATCATGCTGTTGACCTGCGGTGTAGCGGATGTAGCGGACGTAGCGGACTTGGGGGAGGACGGGGGGCAGTACCGCATCCAGGCGTCGGCGAGATCTTCCGCGTAGTAGCCCCGGGGGATGCCGGAGGTGGTGCGGATGGGCCGGGTCCGGATCGGCTCGTTGGCGCCGGTCACGTACTCCTTGAGCATCTTGGCCAGGCTGCGGGGGGTCAGGTGCCGGCCGTCCATGTCCCCCCACGGCGAATCTTCCAGATCGTGGAGTTTGCGGAGGATTTCGGCGGTGGGCATCCGGTCGGCGCCGCAGAACACCCTGTCCCGCAGGTCGGTCAGGAGCTGGACGCCTAGGGATGCCGGTTCGCCGTCCTTGGCCGCGGCGACCAGTTCCACGCACGCCGCGCGGGCCCGCTCCGGCCAGGTACCGCCGGCGGCTTCGGCCACGGCCAGCAGCGGCTCCCACACGTCCGCCGGCCGGTCGGAGATACCGTCTGGCAACTGCGGCCAGGCGTCGGTCACCTGCGCGCGCACCTGGTCGGCCCACGCGGCGAGCCGGTCGCGCAGGGCGCGCCCTTCCTTGCCGTTGGTCCGCTGGCGGTAGGGCTCGATGTGCTCGTTGGGGGCCCGCTTGCGCATCCGGATGATGACGGAACGGGTCAGGATCGTGTCCGGCAGAGACCCGAGCCCGGCCATGGCGACGGCGCAGAACGACGGAAAGGGCACAGCGCTCTGGTTGGCGCCCTCCCCGACGCACCGCAGGGAACTCGCGCCGCGCCGGTAGCCGGAGTTCAGGAAGCCGCGAAGGTCTTCGTTGCCCCCGGCCTTCGGGCTGAAGATGGTATCGATCTCGTCGAAGAGGATGGTGGGTCGGCCCTCTTCGCCTGTCACCACGCGGAAGAGGGCGTTGGCGGAGGCGTTGACCGTCGCCAGCGGGCGCGGCACCAGGGCTTCCACGATCTCCAGGGCCCGGCTTTTGCCGCTGCCGGGCTCGGGGGAGAGGAACGCCAGGCGGGCGGTGTTGTCGCCGCAGTCCACGAGGTGGGCGTGCGCGTCCCACAGGGTCACGGCCACGTAGGCGGCTTCTCTGGGGAAGATGTTGAAGCGGCGGTGGAAGCGCTCGACTTCCCCCAGGAGTGCCGCACCGTCGATCGGGCGCGGTGCGTGCTGTGCGGGATCGTTCATGAGGCAGTCCTGTTCTCGACGTCCGGCCGTGCAGCAGGGCGAAGAGCTGCATGGACGGCCTGACGGCCGCCGCCCTTCGGGCCGCAGGCAGCCGCCGGAGCCGCGAAGCGGCCAGCGGCGTACGGGCGGTCGGGGTACGGAGAGGGGCTCTTAAGGGGCTGGGGGCGGGCGGTCATGCGGCTGTCCCGCCGTTGTGGCTGATCGACCAGTTCAGCGCGCTAGTGACGGCGGGCCGGCACTCGCGCTCGGTCAGACCGGCTGCCACTCCTGCCCCATTAAGAGCCTCCTCCACCACGGCGCGGGGGAGGTCACCGGAGGCCACCAGCCGTCCCAGGGCCCGCGCGGCGCGGACCAGGGTCCGGTTGCGGGTGCCCTCGGGGGCATGGCGGACGTTGTCCGTCTCATTGCGCAGCGCCGCCTGCGCGTACGCACTCGCCCGGCCCGGGGAGGCCAGGGCGACGGGGCCGCGGGCGCGGGGCGGGGGCGTGAGGGCAGCGAGCAGCCACGCGGGCAGGTCGGCTACGGGCGCATCGTCCACGACGTGGTAGTCCCCGGTCGGGGTGGTGCTTCCGGCGGCGACCACGTAGCCACCCCAGGCCCGGGTGTCGATGAGCGGGCCCAGCTTGCCGGCGGTGTTGTGCAGCCGTACCCCGTCCGGCGCGGCGAAGTACAGGTGCTGTCCGCCGCGGGCGCTCCGCACCGTGTAGGTGGTCGGCCAGGGCTGTCCGGCGCGCTCGCAGAGCGCCAGGAAGCAGTTCGCGCCGTCAGGCGCGTCCTTCTTGTCCTTGTCCTTCGGCGTGTCCAGGTCCACCACGAGCAGTCCGGCCGGGCCGGTGGCGATGCCGACGTTGTACGGGGCATGCCCCCAGCAGCGTTCGATGCGGGCCGGGTCGGTGGTGGCGCGCTGTTCCCACTTGCGGTGCCCGCTGGCGCATTCGCCGGTACGGGGGCAGCGCTCTTCCCCGTGTAGCGCCGGAGTCTTCGCGCCGGGCCGCAGCGGGTGGACGTGCCAGCCGCGATCGGCGGCGGCCAGCGCCGCGGCGAGCAGAGGTACCTGGGGGAGGTCCATGGTCAGGGGCGCGCTCATGCCGCCACCGCCTGTTCCGTACGGAGGCTGGCCAGGGCGGCGTGGCCGATGTGCTGGGTGTAGGCCGGGGGGATGCATTCGCGGATGCCGTCGCGGTTCATCCACGGCACACCCATCACGCGCCGGGCCTGTTCGACGCCGGAGAAGTTGCCGACGTACTGCCCGAAGTGGCCGGGCGGGACGGGGCGGCCCATCTTGGCCTGCGGGGCGGTGTGCGGCGGGTGCGGGGGCAGGGTGAAGGTGAAGCCGCCGCCGGTCTCGAAGTACCGGTGGCGGTACGTCTTCAGTCCGAACATGGCGCCGCACAGCATCACCGGGTTGCGCAGCTTTGCGACGGCGCCGCGCACGTTCTCGATGACGTACGGCCGCCCGGTGGCCTCCAGTGCTTCACGGGTCGGCCCGATCAGGTCCGGGTGGGTCCGGCCCTGGATGCGCTGGCACTCGCTGTCGTGCTGGCACGGCGGGGAGGCGTGGATGAAGTCGAAACCGGCGCCGAACTCGCGGATGAACTTGATCGCGTCGCCCTGGTGGAAGCTGAGCGGGTAGCGGGGCTGGGCAGCGATATCGACGCCGGTCACGTCGAATCCGGCCCGGTAGTAGCCCATGCCAGCGCCGCCCTGGCAGCAGTACGCATCCAGCAGCCGCGGCCTAAACGGCCGGTGGGCCACTCGCGGGACGGGGGCAGGTTGGGTCATGCTGGAGACCTCCAGTGCACTGTTGAGTTGTGCTGGTGGGAGAGGGCGGCCCCGGTTCTTTGACGAGATGTGGGGGCCGCCCTCGTCGTGACAGCCAAGGGGCAGAGCTGCGACGGGCGTTGGCGCGAATATCCGCGCGCCGCCTGTCAGTGGCGTGCCCTAGCCTCGCCTTCACTGTGGGTGACACGGCTGGGAGCGTGGCTATGGTGACAACTGCGGATGATGTGGTCTGTCTTTTCGCTTCGCGGGGCAGGGCCGCGCGGGAACTTGCCCGGTGGCAGTGCAGGAAGCCTCACGTGGCAGAGCGCGTCATGCGCCATGTGAGCGCCGCGCCCTATACCCTGCGCTCCGCGGAGTTCAGGGCGTTCAGCTTCGACCACCCGCTGGAAGAGATCACGTCGGCGGCGGCGTACAGGGAAGTGGAGATCCGGGACTGGTTCCCCGAGTTCGCCATGGTGCACTTGTTCCACTTCGCCCTTGAACGCAAAGGCGGACTCTTCTCGTACGGCGAGTTCCGCGAATTCTGCCGGGACGACGAAGACGGCAAGGGCTTTTCACGGGAAGCGCGGGACAAGGTCAACTGCCTTGCCGACAGCGCGGGATGCACCCTCCAGGCGGCCGTGAACGCCATGAAGTGGAGGGTCGGCAACGCGTTCTACTCGTTCCTGCGGGAGCTGTACCTGATCGCACGACTGCGGGAGGAAGGTCTGGACGCCCGTATCCATCCGCTGGCCGACGCCCTGTTCCGGGTCGATGCGTGGTGCGGCAGGACCACCGTGGAAATGTACGTGGCCAACAGCCTGTTCAAGGGCGGCCAGGGAGGCCGCAAACCCCGCCCCGAAACCTACCTGGAAGACCAGGAAGGATTCAGCTTCGTCCGTCTGGAGATGCAGAAGCAGCACGCTTTCGGGCGGCTGCACCTGCCTACGGATGAGGAAGTGGGCCGCTGTATTGCCGACCTGCGGAAGGCAGCGGGCACCGGCTGTGTGTAGCGCAACGGGGGCGAGGCGGCCCCGCACGACAAGCGGGGCCGCCCTTGGCGTGCGGGCGGGTCAGGCAGTGCTGGTGCCCCCGGCGGGCGGCTGGTGGCGGGTGCCGAGGTCGCGCAGCCAGTCGGGCCAGTACTGGGGCCAGCCGCGGTAGAAGACGATCGTGGACGTGCCGGGCAGGGGGAACGGGACCGTCCGGGGCTCTGCCGGGCGGCACGGGCCGTGCACGTGTGCCTGTACGGGACTGTCCTCACCGAGCCGGTAGTAGAAAGTGACCTTCTCCGGGGTGACGAGCAGTTTGCGGCCCGAGTAGTCGAGCATCTCGGACAGTTCTAGATGGGCGACGGGGATGGGGATGCGTGCGATGTCGGGGGCGTTGAGCCGGTCATCCACGGCAGTCTCCTTCGGGCTGGGAGTCGGGCAGCAGGCGGGCGACCGACGCGGCGACGGCGGCAATGTCCTGCGCGGTGTCGCGTACGAGGCCGTTGGCGTCGGTGCGGCAGTAGGCGCGGACGGCGGCGGCGATTGCCTGCATGAGGCGGTCGTCGTCCTTCCAGGTGGCGGGTGCGGCCTCGTGGTCGGGGGTGTCCATGTCGGCGTGCACCCACCAGCCGTCCGCGTGGTCGATCCACTCGACGCCCCGGGAGCAGGTGGCGCACTGCACGGGCGGGGCGGTCCGGTGGCCGGCTTCGGTGTAGAGGCGGCGACGGCGGCCGTCCCGCGCCGGGTAGTCGCGGATTTCCTTGGTCAGGCCGAAGGCAAGGGCCAGGTCGGTGCTGACTTTCGGTACGTCGTCGGGGTCGCAGATGACGCGGATTTCGAACACGGCACTCCTTTGATGGTTGGTGGTGCTGTGGGCAGTCGGTGTTCCGCGGGCTGCCATGCCGTTAGAACGGCGGCTCATCGCCCGGCGCCGCGGGGCTGGCCGCGGAGTTCCACGAGTCGCCGGACGGGGCGGTGCCGTTGGTGCGCTTGCCGTCGATGGTGACGGTGGTGAAGCGCAGGGAGGCGCCGATTTCATCGACTTCGACGGCGAGCATGGAGCGGTTTTCGCCCTGCTCGGTCTGCCAGTTGTGCTGGCGGATACGGCCGGAGAGCACCACACGGGAGCCCTTGGTGAGGGATTCCGCGACGTGTTCCGCCAGGGTGCGCCAGGCGGCGCAGCGGAAAAACGTCGAGGTGCCGTCCTTCCACTGGTTGGCTTCGCGGTCGAAGGTGCGCGGGGTGGAGGCAACGGTGAACTTGGCCAGGGCCTGCCCGCTGGTCGTGTACTTCAGTTCCGGGTCGGCGGTCAGGTTGCCGATGATGGTGACCGGGGTTTCTCCGAACGACATGAAGCTTTCTCCTTCGCTGCTCAGGCGCCGGTGGGGGTGGCGGCGGTGAGGGCGGTCAGCCGCTGGTGGCGGTGGGCGGCGGTGTCGGCGAGCAGGCGGGCGGGGTGGTCGCTGAAGTCGTGCAGGGCGACCATGGCGCTCAGGATCACGTCGCACAGTTCGGCGGCCACGTCGCCGGCGCTATGGCTGGTGCCCTTGCGGGGGTTTTGACCGCGTACGCCGATGTACGCCTGCGCGGCCTCCCCCGCCTCTTCGGTGACTTTGAGCAGGCGCAGGGCGGTTTCTTCCGGGCCGCGGCCGTTGCGGTCGTCCAGCCACGCTTTGACCGCGCGGATGTGCGCCCACGGTTCGGCCAGGTCGGCGCTGCCGGGCTGGTGGTCGGCGGTGAGGTGGACGCGGGTGCGGCCCGGCTCGGCTGCGGGTGACTTGCGGAGATTGCGGATGCTGAAGGCGGCGGGCAGCGTGTTGACGATCTGCTCGGTTTCGGTGTTGTCGCAGATGACGTAAATCTCGAACACGTCTCTCCTCAGTGGGTGTTGATGGTGCCGTTGGCGCGGCCGAAGAGGCCGTTGGCGGTGATGTTCTGGGTGATGTGGGCAGGCCCTGTGCGGCGGCGGATGGCGCGCACGACGGAGCAGGCGGCGATGCCGCCGGTGGCGAGGAAGGCGACGGCGGCCCACAGGGCGTGGCTCACGGCGATGACTCCGGGTGCGGCGTAGGAGATGCCGACGCCGGCGGCGGCGACGCCGACGCCGGTGGTCGGCGCGAGCAGCGCAATGGTCTTGGCCCACACCGGAATCGGCTGCCCGCCGCCCGCGACCGGTCTGGCCGGGGCGGGCGGTGGGGCGGTGGGTTGGGTGTAGGCCAGGGTGCGGGCGCCGCCGGGCAGGGTGACCACCTCGACGCCGGGCGGGATCTCGGTTGCGGGCAGTGGCGGGTAGGCCAGGTGTGCGGCGGGCTTGTACGGCGCGGGGGCGGTGGTGATCCGGTAGGGGTCGGGCACGATCTCCTCCTTGGCGGGAGGTGCGGGCGCCGGTCAGCTGATCAGGTTGGCGAGTGCGCCGGCGACGGTTTCGCACAGGTTGTGGATGGGCCGGTAGGCGCCGGTCCCGGCGGCGAAGAAGCCGCACAGGAACACCACGACCGCGGCGCCGGGACCGACGTAGCGGGCGCGCAGCAGCACGAGGGTGAGGACGGTGAAGAGCACGGCGGCGGAGACGGTGAGGGCCATCAGGGCTCCTGTCACGGTCGAAACGGGCGCCGCGCGGCGGGCCGGACGGTCCCGGCGGGGAGCGCGCGGCGATTACGGTGCGTGCTGTTGTTGCTTGTTGTCGCTTGTAGCGACAACAAGGAAAGAGGGGGTCACAGGCCCCTCAGGGGGTGTGCAGGGGGTGTGTGCTTGTTGTCGCTACAAGCGACAACAAGCACACACGGTGACCGTCAGGCGGAGGGTGGACGGTCGGAGACGTAGCTGCGGTGGACGTAGTACGTCTGTGTGCCGCTGCCCATCTGGAAGACCTCTGCGGCGGCGGCCCACAGGCGCAGCCATCCGGAGATGGTGGTGCGGTGGGTGCTGTAGCCCATGGCTTTCAGGTCGGCTTCGATGCGGGAGGGGCCAGTGCCCTTCGGACCGGCGTCAAGCACCAGCCGCATCGCCGCGTCCTGCGCGGTCGGTTGCGGTGTCGTCGGCTCTTCCGGCTCCGCCCGCTCCGGCGGCTTCGGCGGTTCCGGCTGCTGTGCCGGGGCCGGGTCGTCGTGCGCCGGGGCGGGCGGCTCCTGAGGGGTCTCCGGCGGCTTCGGTGGGTCCTGCGGTTGGTCGGTGTTGCTGACCACCAGCCGCAGCCGCCCGTCCGGCGGGGAGCCCGGGGTGTCCGGCTGCTTGTCCGGTGCGGCGGGAGAAGCCGTGTCGCCGCGGCGGGGGAAAAGCCGGTTCCATTCCGGGCTGCCGGGCCGGATGCCCGCCCCCGGACCGCCCGGGACCGCGCCCGACGCCGGGGCCGGGCCGCCTTGCGGCGCGGCGGTGGGCACGGGCACGACGGGCACGTCGGTGTAGGGCCGGGTGACCACGTGCAGCCGCTCCCCCTCATACAGGCGCGGCAGGACCCGCGCCCACCGGGAGGGGTAGAAGCGGCCGTGCGGCACCTCGCTGGAGATCTTGTCCAGGACGGGGCGGCGGGCGCTGACGGCCGCGGCGATGCGGTCCATGGCCTTGGGGCTGAGCTGAAACGCCTTAAACGGCCGCGGCTTCGTGGTGTCGAAGGCGTTGAAGCCGCAGCCGGGCCATGGGGCGTCGCTGGGGTCCACCTTCTGATAGCCGGAGAACAGGTACGACAGTTCCTCCGGGTCGGTGACGAACATCCCCCAGCGCCACTTGGCGCGCTTCTTGACCGGCACCGGGATGGAGTCGGTGGTGGCCCGCAGCGAGGAGACCAGCATCCGCACGCGTACCGCCCGGCCGGTGTTCATCACTGTTTCGATCATGCCTTTGATGTCGCGGGGCAGATCGGCCGTCTCATCCACCACGATGATGATCGCGGGGATGTCCGGGCGGGCGGGCAACTTGGTGTCGTTGGCCTGGCGCATCACCTGCTGGTAGCGGCGCTTGCGCATCTCGATGATCTGGATGGCCATGGTCAGCATCGCGCGCGCTTCATCCAGGGTGGGCGCGGTCCAGTCGATGACCGGGCGTTTGTGGGTACCGTCGATGGCCCACGAGGTCAGCCACGGCAGGGACAGGCCGGCGCCCGTGGTGTCGATGTGCCACACCAGCCCATCGGTTGTGCGGATGAGTTGGGCGTTGACGCCGTTGAGGGTGTTGGTCTTGCCCGACCCGGTATCGCCGATGCCCAGCCCGCACTGGAAGGCCAGCGAACCCTTCGCGTAGGTGCCGTCCTTGTGCAACCCGATGGCGAAAGGGTCATCGATGCTGGTCGGGGACAGATCGGCGGGGAACGGGATGTTCTGCTCGATGACGTTGACGGTGGAGATGCGGATGATGGCGGTGCCCTTGCGGCGCCCGCCGGCCACCTCCACCCCGCAGCCCTCCGGCAGCCGCAGATCCGAGCCCAGCGCCTCTTCGAAGCGCTTGAGCTGACCCCAGGTGGCGCCGCCGGGCAGCTCGGCTTCAACGGTGTAGCCGGTGTTGGCCGCCCATGGCTGGATGGCCACGATGCGGCAGTCGTCCAGCTTGGCGATGCGGGCCAGGCGCTGCTTCCACTGCTCGCCCCACGCGTCGTGCCGTTCCTGTCGCGCTGCCTCCTGCGCGTCCCAGGCGGCTTTGCGGCGCCGCAGCTTCTCCGCCACCTCGTGGCGGCCGATGGCGGTCCAGGTCAGGCGGCCAAAGGCGGCGCCGCCGGCAAGCGCCGCCAGGCACGGCCAGGACCAGGGCGGGCCGTCCGCGGCGGCCCACCACGACCACGCGCCCGCGCCGGCCCACAGGCCGGCGCGGTAGGTGAGGGTGGCGGGCAGGTGCCCGCTGCGAGCCCCGGCCAGCACGCTGCCCAGCGCCCCGGCCGCGGCGATCCCCGCGTCCCACAGCGGGTCCACCCCGCTCACGTAGGTCACGGAGGAGACGGCGAGCGCGGAGGTAACTGCGGTCGCAGCTGCGGTGTTCAGGGTGTGGCGGCCCTGCCAGTCCAGCTCAGGCACGCTGCCCTCCGTCCCGGGGCACATTCCACATGTGCTCACCGTTGCGCGGGTTCTCGTTGTGGTCGATCTCCTCGCAGTGCAGCCGCCGGAACGCCGGGTGCAGCTCCATGGCGGCGGACTCGGCCTTGCGCAGCCCGTGCACCACGTCGGCGACCATTTCGGCGATGCACGGATCGACCGGGTAGCACTCGGCGGAGCGGGTGGCCAGGTAGGTGACCGCCTGCGCCAGGTGTTCCAGTCCGACCGGTACGCCCTCGTACTCCGCGCCCACGACCATGGCCGGGTTGGTGGCCGCGTCCGCGTGTGCCTCCGGGGACCACTGCTCGTAGACGCCGCTGACCTCTTCGGCGGCGGTGGCCAGCACGGACGGCTTGGCCCACAGGGCGCCGTCGCCGTCGATGCCGCCGACGTTCCACCAGTGCTCGTTGGTCCGGGGGTTCTCCAGGCGCATGATGTCCAGGTCGTGGACCTGCCGGAAGGTGGGTTCGAGTTCGTCGGCGTAGGCGGCGGTGGCCTCCAGGACCTGCGCGACCTGTGCGACGCCTTCGGCCATGGCCGGGTCCATGGGATACAGCGCGGCGGAGTTCTCCGCCAGCGCCATCACCGCGCCGTTGATGTTGCGGATGGCGTCCGGCAGACCCTTGTACTCGGCCGCCACGGCCGCCATCGCGGGCGGATCGTAGGCCGCGTAGGTGTTGGCGACCTCTTCGGCGGAGGTGGCGAAGACACTCACGTGCCCACCCCTTTCAACAGTGGTTTCGGTGGCGGCCGGGGCGGTGGTGTCGGCCCCGGGGTCGTCGCAGACGTGGCCGACGTGTCGGCGTTCGCCGGTGATCGGCGTGGCCATGTCGGCGAGCTGGTCGTGCAGGCGGCGCCGGGAGGCGTCCGCCATCCCCTTCCAGACCTTGCGGAAGACGCGGCCCGGCCAGTCCATGCCGAGATCGGTGAAGCGGAACCGCCTGGTGAGCACGGCGGGGATGTTGGCGACGGCTCCGACGAACAGCGAGGCGGGCATCACGGCGAGCGCGGCCACGGTCGCGAAGAAACACGCGGCGGCCAGCCGCAGCAGATGCCGCAGCTTCGCCAAGTTGCGGCGCCGCCAGATGTGCGTGGCCTGCCAGGCCCGCGTCAGCTTGGCCTTGAGCCAGGCCCCGGCCCGCTCACGCCACTGCCGCAGCCGCTCCCGCAGACGAGCGCCCCACTGCCACAGCCACTGGCCGGCCGCTTCCCGGGCGCGCGCCAGACGGCCCCGGGCGGCCTTGAGCGTCTGCCGGCCCGCCCCGCGCCAGTGCCTGTCACCAGCCGTACGGTCCCAGCGGTCCTTGCGCCCCGACCCGGACCAGCGATCAGTCAAACCGGAGGCCAGGCCAGAGCCCAGACCGCCGCCGCGGTGCCTGCCCGCACCGGACGCACCAAGACCGTGCCGCCCGGCGCCACGGCCACCGAAGAGGCCACCGGCGCCGCGGCGCCCGCCCCCTTTACCCGGCCCGGAGAACCAACCCGGGCCACGGCCACCAGCGCCGGCACCCGAGCCGAAGCGGCCCCCGCGGCCTTTGCCCTTGCCTTTGCCAAGATTGAGCGGCGATGCACCCGAAGAACGGTGCCCGGATGCCGCATCGAAGCGGCCCGACCGGCCCTTCCCGCGCCCCCCGAAACCGGCGGAGCCGGTACCGGGGGACGCGCCGAAGGCGCCGCGGTCGGTGCGGTGCCGTCCCGGCGTACGGCCCCACATACCGCCCGCCGCCACGCCCGAGCCCGAACCTGCACGGCCCCCACCGCGCGAACGCCGGTCGGCACCGGCGGCACCGGAGCCCGTACCGCCTCCACCGCGCGAACCACCGCTGGTGCCAGCGGCAGGCGTCCTACGGCCGAAAAGGCCGCTGGCGCCCCATCGCCCGCCGCCTCCGTTCCCCCCGCCGAAGCGATGGCCCGACCGGGCACCGCCTGTTCCGCCGCCACCGGCAGTGCGCTGGCGGCCACCGAGCCCGCCGCGGCTGCCCCCGTCGGCGCTGCCCGCGCCGCCGGGCCGGACCCGGCTCCCGCCGCGCCCTGTGCCGCCGCCGGTGCTCCCGCTGCCGGTACGTCCGGCGCGGGTGGTGGTGGCCGTCTGCTCCCGGCGCTGCTCGGCTGTGCGGGCGGAGCGTACGGCGGCCAGTCCCAGCGCGCCGATACCGGCTGCGGCCACGGTGCCCGCGGCGATGGCGGCGACCGGCCCGGCGGTACTGAGGCTGCTGCACACGCCGACGGTGCCGAGGTTGATGGCGTTGGCCAGCAGGGGAACGGCCGGCAGGCCCACGGGCTCCGGGTCAGCCTCGTTGTCGTCCTCGTCGGTGGCCTCCCCGTCTTCCGGGTCCGGCTCCGGGGCGGGTTCGGGGTCCGGGCCGGGGGCGGGCAGGTCCGGCGTCGGCGGCGGTTCGGGCTCCGGTGCCGGCGGGTTCGCTTCCGTGGGGGTGGTGATTTCTTCGACCGGTTCGGCCGGCGTGATGATTTCCGGCATGCTGAGAGGGCTCCTCTCGAAGGGGTAGGGCGCCCCCGGCCAGGCCCTGAGAAAGCGGGCCGGGGGCGACCGTTTACGTGTGGTCGGCGTCGCGCAGGTACGCAGCCAGCGCGACCTTCGCCGACGCCACCGCGGCGTACGCGGTCATCGCCGCGTAGTCCCGGCTGTCTTCGCAGCTCACGGCCTGGCGCAGGTACTCGTCGGCTTCCAGCACCAGGTCATCGGGAGCGGTACGGATCTGCCGCAGCGACGGCCGCGGCGTAAGAATCTGCTTGAGCACGGACATCGTGCAGCCCTCCTGGTCAGAAGCGGTGCGGGTGGGCGGCGGCGATCTCCTGCCAGCGGCGGTTGTCCACTGCGTCCACGTGGCGCACCTGCACCGCGAAGGAGCAGCCCTCCATGCGGCAGCGGTGCACGACGGTCGACCGCGCTTCGGCGATGCGCAGCACCAGCGTGAACGCGGTCACGAACAGCGCACTGGCACAGGCCACGAGCAGCGTCCACGGCACGTGGAAGGAGGCCAGCCGCCAGCCGATCGCCACGGCATAGACCGTGCCGACGACCACCGCGACGGGCAGGACCAGACGCTGACGCTTCACGGCCCCTCCAAGTCGTTGCGGTCGAGGCTGAAGAAGACGACGTTGCAGCGGGCCAGGTCCGGCCTGTTGCGGGTGACCTTGGCGTAGATGAGGTTGAAGGCTTCCTCCCGCGTGCAGCCGGGCCGCGGGGTGAACCTGCCGGTCTCGGTGCACATGGCGTAGCCAGGGCTTTCGACCGTCAGAATGAAGAAGTGGGTTCCGGTTCCCTTCGTGCAGCTCAAGAAGGCACTCCATCCCCGTTGATGGGCCGGACGGTCCGGCTCCCCTTCACCGCCCGTGCGAGACGGGCGGATCAGGCAGCCGCCGTTCAGCGGGTTTTCCTGGTCACCAGGGCTGCGGCGCAGGCCATGAGGGCCACGAACAGCAGCCCCCCGCATCCCCCGGCGCTGTGCATCTCTGCGTGCTGCTCGCACTGAGAGCAGGGTTCATTGGGCCCAAAGCCCAGACAATTGCCGCTGTGGAGCTTCGCGTGCTCCTCGCACGGGAGGCAGCGTTCAGACATCGCGGTTTCCTTCCGGGCCGGGACTGTCCCGGCTCCCTTTGCCGCCCCGACGCGGGCCGGGACGGCGCGGGCAGCCGTCAGGCAGCGGCCATGGAGGGGTAGGGCAGGTAGCCGGTGAGCTGCACGGGCACGCCCTCGAACGCGGTGTAGGCACGCAGGCAGTGGCACCTGCTCAGTTCGCTGTACTCGATACCGCCGGGATCGATGCCCAGGGCGGCGCGCCAGGCTTCGAAGTCCGCGGCGCAGGTGTGCAGATCGATGTGGATGCCCTCTTCGATGCCGTCGGGCCCGCACACCGTGCCCACGGTGAAGCTGGTGCTGGGCAAGGTGGCGAACCGGTCAGCCAGGACCGTCAGCGCGCGGATGACGTGGGCCTGTTCGGCCACGGTCAGGGCAGGGTGTTCCGTCACAGTGGTACTCCCATCAAGCTGAAAGTGCGAGGTCAGGCGGCGTACGGCCCGCCGGGTCACAGGTCGAACAGGCCGTCCTGTGCGGCGGCGGCCGTACGGGCGGTTTTGCGGGCCGAGGCGCGGGCAGCGGTGTAGCAGTCGGGGCACCAGGCCCGCAGCTCGGTGGCCGCGGCCCGGCACGCGATGGTGTCGCTGGCGGTCAGGTCGGCGGGCACGGCCAGCAGGTGGACGGGCCCGCGGTGTTTGCTGGCGTGCTGGTCGTGCTCGCGCGGGCAGCGGCCCCCGGCCTTGGCGTGCCGGTTGCCGCACTGGCCGGTGCACTGGCAGCGATAGCCCGCGGCCTCCATGGCCGGGCGCCACAAGGCGGCGTAGACGATCGGCTCACTCACACCGCCACCCCCGCCAGGGCGTCGGGGTCTTCGCTGCGGCAGGTCCACGGCGAACACCCCACCGGCCCGTCCTCGTCGGCCTGGTCGGCGAGCAGATCCAGCAACGAGCCCTGGCGCTGCTTCCACTCGTGCGCGCTGACCCGGTCGATCGGCGCCTGATCCAGCGGACGGCACGAGCGGTGCAGATACGCCTGCCCGAGCAGCGGGGAACCGGTCGCGGTGCCGCGCCGGTTGCCCTGGCGGATGGCGTGGTCGAAGGCGACCGCGTCCGCCCACTCGTCGGGCTGATGATCGCGCATGTGGCGCCACTGGGCATCGGAGTGGAACGGACACCCGATGCACGCCGACTTCGGGGTGTGCGCCCAGCCGTGGCGGGCCAGGAAGCGCAGGCAGTCGGTCCGTGTCCAGTCGAGTTCGAGCAGCGGATGCCGGTTGACGGCATAGCGGAGACCCGAATCCTTGGCCCGGGTGAACTCATCCCGGCTGATGCCCACCCACTGCTCCGCGAAGACTCCGGCTGGCACGCGCTGTCGGCCGGGGTAGCCGAGCAGGGCCCGGACCTTCTTCTTGATTTTCTTGAGTTTGTACTCGTCGGTGCACTGGCGCCGGATCATGCCGACCGTGCCGTCCGGGTTGCGGACGAACAGCGGCATGGAGGCGAACCGGTGTGCCGGATCGAGCGCATCGGCGCGGATGCTGCCGCCGCCGGTCCGCAGGATCGGGATGCCCGCCGGGGCGGCCACCTCGCGCTCCAGCCGATCGAGGTGGGCATAGACCGCGGCCGGCTCCCAGCCGGTGTCCGCGAACACTGCCGCATCCAGACGCGGCAGCCGCCCTTGGACGGACAGTAGGAGCAAGGTGGTGGACTGCACTCCGGCGCCCAGGGACAGGACACGCAAAGCCGGCGGCGTCATGCTGCTGCCTCCCGCCTTGCGTGATCGGGTCGCTGGTGGTCGGTGTGCGCGGTGGCGCGCGGCGGGCGCGCGGCAAGCTGCGCGGCGCGCGCGGCACGGAAGTCCCTGATCCAGTTCCGCGCGTTTCCGGTGTCCACCCCGAACCGCTCGGCCAGGTCGGCGGCGGTCGGTTCCTGCTGGCCCTCGGATGCTTCGAGGGTGTGCAGGTAGTAGCGCCAGCCGGCTTCCTTGGCCTCCGAGCGGTACACCGGCCCGTCCCCGGTCCGGGCCGCCTCCGGGGCCTGCGGGTCGAGGGCGGCCAGGTCGCCGCGCAGCCGGTCGCGGATGAGGGTGGCTTCCTGCATCTGCGCCGTGAGCTGCTGCAATGCCTTCTCGTACTGCTGGAGTCGGCCGCGTTCCTGCTCGGTGCGGCCGGTCAGTTCCTCCAGGGCGTGCCGCTGTTCCTCGGCCGCCGTGCGAACCTCCGTCATGGCCTGTTCGGCGTCGCGGCGGGTGCGGTCGGCCTCCTTGCGCGCGGCGTCCATGATGGCTTCCGCGCGCTGCCGCGCGGCGTCGATGTCCTTCCGCGCGTCTGCCGCGCGCTGCCGCGCGGTCTCGGTCTGCTCGGTAATTCCCTCCTGTTCCTCCAGCAGCTTCTTCCGCGCGCCTTCCACGCGCTTCAGCTCTTCTCGCGCGGCGGTCAGGTCGTCCGCCGCGCGCTGCCGCGCGTCCTCGGCTTCTTGCCGCGCGGTCTCCGCGCGCTGCCGCGCATCCTCGGCGTCCCGCGCGGCGGCAGTAGCGGTGATCCGGTCGGCGGCCGGGGTGACGGCCAGCGCTTCGAGCATCTCCACCACCTTCGGGGTGTCGGTGTAGTCGAGCAGGGCCACCTGGTCCGCGCGGGTCAGCGCGGCCAGCCGCCGCGCCAGAGCCAGGCCCTGACGCGCATCGGTGGCCACGTCCGCCCGATCCAGGGCGGCCTGCGCCCGGCGGCGCAGCCGCTCGGTACGCCGCTGGGACCGACGCTGTGCCCGCGGCGTGCCGGTCACCTCGGACACCGGGGCCTGAAGGGCCAGCCGCAGCCGGTAGACGCGCAGTGCCGCCCGCTGCGCCCGCGCAGCGCGGGCAATCGCTGAGGACGACGAGCGGGCGTCCAGCCCGAGCAGGGCGAACAGCGAAGCCCAGGCGTGCTGCCACAGCAGGGCCAGCAGCCGGGCCGGACCCGGCCGCGCGTCATCGTCCTCATCCGTGGCGGCGGCGTGCAGCTTGCTGCGGAGCTGGAGTTCGATCAGCCACGCGGCCAGCCCGGGGACCGCCGCCAGCACCGGACGCGCCCACCAGTTCGGGGCATGCACGGCGTTCATCGCCGAGGAGAAGCCGACCAGGGTCCAGGCGGTGCGGTGCATCAGCCGCAGCTCCCGCGTCCACCCGATATCCGGGTCGGCGGCGCGGTAGAGCATGACCAGCAGCGTCATCTCCGCAGCGTCGAACACGCAGATGAACGCGATGGCGAGCGGGACCGGCAGGTGCACGGTCTCGGCGGCGAACCCCCACAGTCCGTGCACGCTGACCGCCACGCCACCGAGAGCGACGACGGCCTGCGGGCCGATGCCGGCCAGCCACACCGACCGGCGCAGCTGCCACACCAGCAGCGCCACGGCGGCCAGTGCGGTGGCGGCCAGCGGCAGCACCAGCCACGGCGCCCCACCGGCCGCGGCCGGCCAGGACGTGAACACGTCGGGGATCACGCGGCATCACTGCGCGGCGCGCCCTCTTCGTGCTCGGGCACCACGGCCACGGCCTCCACACGCCACGCGACCTCGGCGGCCGGCAGGTCGGAGGATGTCCAGCCGGTGCGCGCTGCTCCGCAGGTGGCCGCGTGCTCCTTGGCCGCCTCCGAGGTGGGGTGCAGGCTGTGCGGCTCCCCGTACTTGCGCAGCAGGTACAGCCACGACGGCGCCGTACGAGCGGCGGCGAGCTGCCGTTCCAGCTCGCCGATATAGTGCTGCTGCCGGGCGATGGCCAGCAGAGCTGCGGTGAACGCCTGCCGTAGCTGTACGGCCTGCCGGCGCGCTTCCTCGGCCTGCACGATCGCGGTGTGCGCGACACCGGTGAGTGCTTTGCGCTCCTCGATCAGTTCGCGGCTGGCCGCCAGCCGGGCGGTCCACTGCTCGGCCACATCCTCCCGGGCCTGCCGGGCCAGGTCGTTGGCGTCATCGACTTCGGCGTGCAGCGCGGCCAGGCGGGCCGCCGTCACGATACGGATCATGATGTGGTCCCTTCCAGGGCGGTGCCGCGCCGGCCGTGGCGGCGGCCGTTTACCGTGCGGTGGGACGGGGCAGGGCCGGCAACCAGCCAGCCGCCGCCGTTGCCCTTGGCCTCGTACATGGCCTCATCCGCCAGCCGCAGCGCCAGCGGCAGCGAGGTGGCGGGCAGGTCAGCCGTCAGGCAGGCGCCGATGGAGACGCCGACCGTCAGGTCCCGGCCGCGGTGGCGGAACGGGGCGGTGATGGAGTCGTGCAGGCCGCGCAGCAGCCACGGCAGCGCCACGGCCTCCGGCAGCGGCACCACGGCGGCGAACTCATCCCCACCCAACCGGCACGCCACCGCGGTCGGGCGCGACTCCAGGGCATCGTTCAGGCTCGCGCCGGTCGCCCGGATCGCCGCGTCCCCGGCGTCATGGCCGAACTGGTCGTTGAGCCGCTTCAACCCGTCCAGGTCGATCAGCAGGACGGCGCACGGCCCGGCTCCCACAACATGCGGGGCGCGCTGCTCGAAGGCGGCCCGCGTCAGCAGACCCGTCAGCGGATCGTGGCGGGCCTGCTCCAGCTCTGCGGACAGGTGGCGGATCAGCTGCGACTGATAGCGGCCAGCCTGTACCGCGCTCCGGGCGAAGGCCAGCAGCCAGGACACGTCCGGGTCATGCTGCGCGCGCTCCCGAAACCTCTCCAGCGCCGAGACCGTCATGACACGCCCCCGATCGATTCGGGGTTGGGCAGGCCGACCAGGGCGGCTACCGTGTCGCCGTGTAGTTTGGTGTCGGCCGCGATGGCGCGGGCCACGGTGGTGATCTGCTCCCATACGGCATCGACAGCGTCCAGCGCCTGCGCCTGGATGCTGGCCCAGGACCGGCCGCCGTGCGGAGCGTGGTCGCGTCCGAGCCGGAACCCGTGGCGGGCCAGTGTGGCCACAGCGTCCTCACGATCGTGGTCCGCCGTGGCGATGGCTTCCGCCTGCTCCCGCGTCCAGCCCAGACCCGCCAGGTGCTTGAGATGGGCGACTTCGCCGGCGGCCATGTAGGCGGCCAGGTCCCACGGGCAGATGCGCCTGCCATTAACAGCGGTCTGGCCGGTCAGGAACCAGTCCCCGTCCTCGCCGGTCCACTGAATGATTTCGGTGGTTTCCACGCGCAGCCCGTACAGCAGGGCCAGCACCGCGTGTCCGGCCTCATGCACGGCCATTCCCAGCCGGGCGTCGTCCAGGGACTGTGGGGTGAAGAACAAGGGCCGGGGAGCCCCGGTGTGGTCGATCAGAACGTGTGCGTGCTCAGCAGGCGGGGCACTCACAGCGCACCTCCTGAGACAGGCGTGCCGGTGTAGTCCAGTGGGCCGTCCAGGACGTGCCGCTGTTCGGCGAGCTGACCGGCGCGGTAGGCGCGGGGGTGCAGGCGCCGCCACAAGCGGTGGCGCAGTGTGGCGCGCGGTCGGCGTGTCATCAGGCACCTCCCGCGATGAGCAGGGCTGCCGGGAAGAGGCCGAAGACCAGGTGCATGGACTGATCGACCAGCGGCATCCCGCCGCGCTGTACGAAGTCGGCGGAGCCGGTGCGGCACATCCAGGCCCGTACCGGCCACCTGCGATCGATCAGTGAGTGCGTGAGGTGAATCCACAGCACGGCGGCCATCACGCCCCACAGCGGCAGCGACAGGCCAACCACGGCGGCCAGGAGCCCCAGCGCCAGCAGTTCGGCGACGCTGTGCGACGCGGCGTGCAACTGGTTCGCGCCCCACCCGGCGTGCCGGACGGGCTTACCGTCGGCGTCCTTTCCCGTCCAGCCGGTCTTGCGGGCCGACATCCGGTCGCTTTGGGTCAGGTAGTCGGCGGCGTGGTGCGCGGTGAACAGCGCAATGTAGGTCGCGGCGAACTCGGCAGCGGCAGCCATCAAGCCACCTCCGGTACGGGCTCGCTCTGGTTGGCCAGGGCGAGGCGGGCGGCGAGCAGCTTGCGGCGGGCGCGTCGGATACGGCGGGCGGTCACCTCGGTCAGCGGGGTGTCCAGCGCCGCGATCTGCGCGTCCAGCAGCTCAACCTCCGCCACGAGCACCGGCATCTCGGCGTCGATGGCGGCCAGGTCGGCGGCGGTCGGCTCCTGGGCTGCCAGGTCCGCGGCCATGGCGTGATCAGGGGTGAGAATCTTCATGACGGGCGTTCCTCTCGAAGGAAACGGCAGGCCCCGGCGAGGCCCTGAGAAAGCGGACCGGGGCGAACATCGGTTGCACGAGGCCGTACGACGGCCGAGCAACCGCGGCTCCCGGCATCCGAGCCTGCCGAAGCGGGTTGGATGCCGAGGACCGCGAGCACTCGGGCTCAACCACGCGGAACGTGGAAGTGCGTGGGGAGTCGATTCGCGAAGATTCATCAAACGGGCAGGGAACCAATGGGCCCTGCCCGCATGACGAGTGGCAGTTCGGTCTGGGACCACCAGGCCCCTCACGCCTACCGGGCACCTCCCCGGTCTGCCTCTCGCAGGTGCGGCATCCAGGCAGGCCCCCTCCGGGTGCCCGCGTGCCGCCCTATGCGGTTGCGTGCTGGCCGGCTGCCTCGGTCATTGCGCCCATCTGCCCGCAGCGCGGGTATGGGGGTGTTCCGCTCGCTTGGCACAGCCGCTCCGGTGTCACCCTGAAACGGCCACCAGCCGCACGTCCGGGGATGTTCCGGCCTCCCCGGCCGCCTTCCTGACCTGCCTGCTCGCTCCAGTCCCGGCCTAGCGGGTCTGCCAGCTCAGTCGCTGTCACCTCCCGGATCACCTCCGGGGTCGTCACCAGCGAGACGCACAGATCTCCATCCGCGTGTAAGCGGCTTCTGCACCCGTCCGCACCCTGCTGCCGGGGCGTTCAGGCCGATGCGATACATGTAATACCTGCCTCGCATCTCCGTCAAGAGCCCCGCCGGAGCGTTGGTTCTGACGGGATGTCGTCGCCCTCGGTCGGCGACATGTCTCAGCTTGGCCGCGAAGCACGGGACGTTGGACTCCGTGCATGTACGACTTGACCCTGACTCGCTAGGGTCGAAGTCGTCCCAGGGCGTCCCAGACGGGAGAAGTCGTATGGCGAACGAGCGGATCCGCGGGGCGATTGTGGCGAGTGGGCTCAAGTTGGAGCAGGTGGCCGAGCGTTTAGGAGTCTCGCCGAAAACCGTTGAGCGTTGGATCTCTGAACCGAGGCGTAAGCCGTACAGGCGTTTCCAGTACGCCCTGGCTTCGATGGTTCAGCGTGAAGTCTCGTACCTATGGCCAGATGAACGCACTTCCGAAGAAGTTACCGAATCGAGCAGTTCAGAGCTGATAAGACTTTATCCTCACCGATCCGTTGTTCCGCAAGACGCATGGGTGAAGCTGTACTCCAACGCGCAAACGCACTTCGATGTGCTGGTTTACTCGGGGTTCTGGCTCACAGAAGATGCTCGATTCCATCGGCTCGTGCGTGAAAAGTCGGCGGCTGGCGTACCAATCCGATTCATGCTCGGGGCCCCGGATAGTCGGGCCGTCGCCGTCCGCGGTGAAGACGAGGGCATCGGGGCGGCGATGGGGGGAAAGATTCGCAATGCGCTAGTGAATTACGGCCCGCTATTTGGGCTTCCTGGCGTGGAGTTTAGGCTTCACGATACGACGCTCTATAATTCGATCTATCGTGCCGATGATGAACTGCTGGCGAACGGGCACGTCTACGGGGTAGGTGCCTACATGGCGCCCGTATTGCACTTGCAGCGTGTCCCTGGCGGGGAGCTGTTCGGCACTTACGCAGAGAGTCTAGAACGCGTCTGGGAGAGTGCCCGGCGCATAACATCACCCACTGAATGCGAAGGTGCCTGAAGTGAGCCGCATTGACTACTTCCGCGACCCTGCTGCCCCAAAGGCCAACTCGGTCGTTCCGTCCGTGACCGCCGTGGTCAGGGATGCTCAGGGAAATCTTCTACTCATCCACAAAACTGATAATGGCTTGTGGGCGCTTCCGGGAGGCGGCCATGACGCTGGTGAAAGCATTTCCCAGACGGTTGTGCGGGAAGTTGAAGAAGAGACCGGCATGAAGGTGGTTGTGGAGAGTATCGTGGGGATCTATACCGATCCTCAGCACGTCATGAAGTACGATGACGGTGAGGTTCGGCAGCAATTCTCTATTTGCTTTCGTGCCCACCCAGTTGGCGGTGCCCTCCGGACCAGCGAAGAATCCAAAGAGGTCCGTTGGGTGTCGCCAACGGACCTCGAAGATTTGGCTATTCACCCTTCAATGCGCCTGCGGATCTCTCATGGGCTGGACGCCTCACGTAAGGAGCCTTACATAGGGTGACTCGTTGTTTCTTCGGCGCCCAGTCGCCTTTCGATGCGTCGAACAGCGGCATGAATATCAGGGGCGGCGCGTTGAATGAAGCGACCAACGATTGTGTCCGGCCCGTACCGTCCGACGATCTCGGCGACTCGCGCCTGAGAAGTGGTTGGACGGCCGTCCGGAGTGGTCGTCATGTCGCAAAAGAGCAGGGCATCCACGAGGTGAGGGCGCTCCAAGTCGAACTCGCTTGCCAGCTCTTCGCGCAGTCCTCTCTCCTCGGCTTCGAGCAAAGCGCAAGAGTGGTGCGCGACCAAGCGGACAACTCGCTCGTCCATGTCTGTGTGCTCCCGCAGATAGCGGGCGCCGTCGAGCGGATGAAATCCCGTGAACGCGATCTCAGGCGAGTAACCGACATCGTGCAGTACGGCTGCGGCCTCCAGTAGGGGAGCCTCGCTCCCGAGCATCGGGCGGAGCGAGCGCGCCCGCTCGGCAACTCCGAGGGAGTGCCGCCAGCGCCGGGGTAGGGGGTCGGACAGGAGCGCTTCGGCGAGGCCGTAGGCCCGCTCTGCGAGATCCATGCTGTCCAAGCTATGAGGTCCCCTCTTCGGAAGGGAGGGCGCGCACCCGCCGCCGGCGCCCCGGGCCCATCTCTACGAGGCCCGCTCCCTCCAACTGTGCGATGGCTGTCCGCACGGCGGTGCGGGACATTCCGAACCGGTCGCACAGCTCCTTCTCCGAAGGGAAGGGGGCGCCCGGCCTGACATCTTCGGCGCGGAGAAGATCTGTTATGCGTTCTACCAGTGGTCGGCGGTCACCTGTTCCCGCCACATACCAACCGATGCCCTGCACAGACTCAATGACGCCTTCGTTCCTCAGGGCTTTCAGGGCGCGACCCACGGTAGTCCGACCCACACCGTACGTGCGCATGAGTTCCGCCTCAGACGGCAAACCTTCAGTGATCTTGCCCTTTTGAATCTTCTGACGCAGAGATTCAGTGATTTGCAGGTACGTACCTCGCGGAGAGGTCTGCGGCACGTGACATTCCCTTCGCCGACGGCATGGCGGTCGCCCCTCCCAGCTTCGCACGCCTGCGGGCGCGGTCGGTGGGAGAGCGACGCCTTTCCTGCCCGTCTGCTGTAGGGCCTGTGTCGTGGCTGACCTGGACTTCCGGCGATCGAGCCGGGCCGTCTGTGGGCCGTGAAGCGACAGCCGGCGACCCCCAACGACCACCACCAACCACCATGACGGAGCGCTCGTGAGGCAGGTCACAGAGACGCGTCTGCGACACTGGAAGAACCATGCCTAAGCCCGGAGAACTCACTTTCGTCGCGCCGCGTGGGGCCAAGAAGCCCCCGCGGCACCTTGCCGATCTCACCCCCGCCGAGCGGCGCGAAGCCGTGGCCGCGGCCGGTGAGAAGCCGTTCCGCGCCAAGCAGCTGTCGCAGCACTACTTCGCGCGGTACGCGCACGACCCGGCGGAGTGGACGGACATCCCGGCCGCGGCGCGGGAGAAGCTGGCGTCGGAGCTGCTGCCCGAGCTGATGAGCGTGGTGCGGCACATCTCCTGTGACGACGACACGACCCGTAAGACGCTGTGGAAGCTGCACGACGGCACCCTCGTGGAGTCCGTGCTGATGCGCTACCCGGACCGGGTCACGATGTGCATCTCGTCCCAGGCCGGATGCGGCATGAACTGCCCGTTCTGCGCGACGGGGCAGGCCGGCCTGGACCGGAACCTCTCCACCGCCGAGATCGTGCATCAGATCGTCGACGGCATGCGGGCACTGCGCGACGGCGAGGTGCCGGGAGGGCCGGCCCGGCTGTCCAACATCGTCTTCATGGGCATGGGCGAGCCGCTGGCGAACTACAAGCGGGTCGTGGGCGCCATCCGGCGGCTGACCGACCCCGAGCCCGACGGAGTGGGCCTGTCGCAGCGGGGCATCACGGTGTCCACCGTCGGTCTCGTACCGGCGATGCTGCGGTTCGCGGACGAGGGCCTGAAGTGCCGCCTCGCGGTGTCGCTGCACGCGCCCGACGACGAGCTGCGCGACACGCTCGTGCCGGTCAACACGCGCTGGAAGGTGCGTGAGGTGCTGGACGCCGCGTGGGAGTACGCGGAGAAGTCCGGCCGCCGCATCTCGATCGAGTACGCCCTGATCCGGGACATCAACGACCAGGCATGGCGGGGTGACCTCCTGGGCCGGCTGCTCAAGGGCAAGCGCGTCCACGTGAACCTGATCCCGCTGAACCCGACGCCCGGCTCCAAGTGGACCGCGTCGCGTCCCGAGGACGAGAAGGCATTCGTCGAGGCCATCGCCTCGCACGGAGTGCCGGTGACGGTGCGCGACACGCGCGGGCAGGAGATCGACGGTGCCTGCGGCCAGCTCGCCGCCTCGGAGCGCTGACCGCCCGCTGGTACCGTGTGATCGAACAAATGCACATTCCGACAGGGGAGCGCCACAGCGCTGAGAGTGCGGCAGTGTCACGGACCTAGCGTCACGGACACCGAGGTGCCGCAGACCCTTGAACCTCGCCCGGGTCATTCCGGGTAGGAAGTTCGGTCGTCACTCATGCTGTTGCGCCCCGTCCGGCCTTCGTACGAAGCGCCGGACGGGGCCGCGTCTCTTCCTGGCCAGCCAGGAGGAATTCAGTGAGCACCACCACGAGGATCACCGTCACGGCGCTGGCCGTCGCGGCCGGCATGACGGCGCTCGCCGCATGCGGCTCGGGCGGCAGCGGCGGCGGTACGGATCCGAAGACCGTCACGCTCGTCAGCCACGACTCCTTCAACGCCTCCAAGTCGGTGCTGGAGGAGTTCACCAAGCAGACCGGCTACAAGGTGAACGTGCTCAAGGGCGGGGACGCGGGCAAGGCCGTCAACCAGGCGATCCTGTCGAAGGGCAACCCTCAGGGCGATGTCTTCTTCGGTATCGACAACACGCTGCTGTCGCGCGGTCTGAAGGAGGGGATCTTCACTCCGTACGAGGCCAAGGGGCTGGCGAGCGTCCCGCAGGAGCTTCAGCTCGACAAGGCGGAGCACCGGGTGACGCCGGTCGATTACGGCGACACCTGCGTCAACTACGACCGGGCCTACTTCGCCGAGCACAAGATCGCCCCGCCGAAGACCTTCGACGACCTGCTCAAGCCCGCGTACAAGGGCTTGCTGGTCACCGAGAACTCCGCCACGTCGTCACCGGGGCTCGCCTTCCAGCTCGGCACCATCGCCAAGTACGGCGAGTCCGGCTGGCAGGACTACTGGAAGAAGCTCAAGGCCAACGGCGTGGAGGTCGTGGACGGCTGGGAGCAGGCCTACAACGAGCGGTTCTCGGGCTCGGCGGCCGGCAAGGGCAAGGGGGACAAGCCCCTGGTCGTGTCGTACGCGTCCAGCCCGCCGGTCGAGGTGCTCGGCAAGAAGCCCGAGCCCGAGGAAGCCCCGACCGGCGTCGCGACCGGCACCTGCTTCCGGCAGATCGAGTTCGCGGGCCTGCTCAAGGGCGCCAAGAACGAGAAGGGCGGCAAGGCGCTGCTGGACTTCCTGCTGAGCAAGAAGTTCCAGGAGGACGTGCCGCTGCAGATGTTCGTCAACCCGGCGCGAACGGACGCGAAGGTGCCGGAGCTGTTCACCAAGTACGGCGAGAAGATCGACAAGCCGGAGACGGTGGCCCCGGAGACGATCACCAAGAACCGCGAACAGTGGATCAAGCAGTGGTCCTCGCTCGTCCTGAAGTAAGCGGCCGCACGGGGCGGGCGCGCCGTGCACGGGGAACGGCCGCCCGGCTCGCCCTGATGGCCCTGCCGCTCGCCTTCTTCGCGCTGTTCTTCGCCTACCCGGTCGCCGCGATCGTCGGGCGCGGGCTGAAGGACGGCGGACAGTGGCAGCTCGGCCGGGCCGGGGAGGTGCTGTCCGACCCGGACGTCCTGCACGTGCTGTGGTTCACCGTTTGGCAGGCGGCGGCCTCGACCGGGCTCACACTGCTGATCGCGCTCCCCGGCGCGTACGTCTTCGCGCGCTTCGAATTCCCCGGAAAGAAGCTGCTGCGGTCCGTCGTCGCGGTGCCGTTCGTCCTGCCGACAGTGGTGGTGGGCTCGGCGTTCCTGGCGCTGGTCGGGCGCGGCGGAGTGCTGGACGACCTGTGGGGCGTACGGCTGGACACGTCGGTGTGGGCGATCCTGCTGGCCCATGTCTTCTTCAACTACGCCGTGGTCGTACGCACCGTCGCCGGCCTCTGGGGACAGCTCGACCCGCGGCAGGAGGAGGCGGCCCGGGTGCTCGGGGCGTCCCGCTGGGGCGCCTGGCGGCGGGTGACGCTGCCGGCCCTGGCGCCGGCCGTCGCGGCTGCCGCACTGATGGTCTTCCTCTTCGCCTTCACCTCCTTCGGGGTGGTGCAGATCCTGGGCGGCCCGAGATTCTCCACCCTGGAGGTGGAGATCTACCGGCAGACCGCTGACTTCCTGGACCTCCCTACGGCCGCTGTCCTCACCTTGCTGCAGTTCGCCGCCGTACTGGCGTTGCTGGCCCTGCACGCCTGGACCGTCCGGAGGCGGGAGTCCGCCCTCACGCTCGTCGATCCGGCGCAGACGGTGCGGCGGCCGCATGGTGCCGGTCAGTGGGCGCTGCTGTGGGGAACGCTCGTCGTGATCGCGCTGCTGCTGGTGCTACCGCTGGCGGTGCTGATCGAGCGGTCCTTCGCAGGCCCGGACGGCTACGGTCTCGTGTTCTACCGGGCGCTGCAGTCCGCCGCCTCGATGGACAGCACGTTCGCCGTCGCCCCACTGAACGCCCTGTGGAACTCGCTCGCCTACGGGGCCGCCGCCACACTGATCGCCCTGGTGGTGGGCGGGCTGGCAGCGGCCGCGCTGACGAAACGGGGCGGCAGGCTGGTGCGGGGGTTCGACGCGCTGCTGATGCTGCCCCTGGGCGTTTCGGCCGTGACCGTCGGCTTCGGCTTTCTGATCACTCTCGACGAACCGCCGCTCGATCTGCGGTCCTCGTGGTGGCTGGTACCGCTGGCCCAGGCGCTGGTCGGGGTGCCCTTCGTCGTACGGACCATGCTGCCCGTGCTGCGCGCGGTCGACGAGCGGCTGCGGGAGGCCGCGGCGGTGCTCGGGGCTTCGCCCTGGCGGGTGTGGCGCGAGGTCGACCTGCCCCTCGTACGGCGGGCGCTGCTGATCGCCGCGGGATTCGCCTTCGCCGTGTCACTGGGCGAGTTCGGGGCGACGGTCTTCATCGCACGGCCGGACAACCCGACGCTGCCGGTGGCCGTGGCACGGCTGCTGGGACGCGCCGGCGAACTCAACTACGGACAGGCGATGGCACTGTCCACGATCTTGATGGTGGTGTGCGCGGGCGCGCTGCTGGCGCTGGAGCGCATCCGTACCGATCAGGCCGGAGAGTTTTAGATGGCGGAACACCCCGACACAGCGACGGAACAGGCCGACACAGCGATGGAACACGGCGGCACGGCGACGGGGCACCCCGGTACGGGGGCGGGGCGCTCCGGCATGGCGCAGGGACGCGCCGGCCGTGCGACGGGGCAGGCGCTGCTACGGCTGGAGGACGTCACCGTCCGTTTCCGTGACGGGCAGCCGCCCGCGTTGGACGCGGTGCACCTGGACGTCGCCGAGCAGGAGATCGTCTGCGTCCTGGGGCCCAGCGGCAGCGGGAAGTCCACCCTTCTGCGGGTCGTGGCGGGGTTGCGTGCCGCCGACACGGGGCGCGTGTTCCTTCAGGGCCGCGACCAGTCGGGTGTGCCGACGCACCGGCGTGGTGTCGGGCTGATGTTCCAGGATCACCAGCTCTTCCCGCAGCGGGACGTGGGGGGCAACGTGGCCTTTGGACTGCGTATGCGCGGGGCCTCCCGCGCCGAGCAGGAGCGCACAGTGGCCGGCCTCCTGGACCTTGTCGGCCTGCCGGGCGCGCAGCGGCGCGCCGTCGCGGCACTGTCCGGAGGCGAGCAGCAGCGGGTCGCGCTGGCCCGGGCACTCGCACCGCAGCCCCGGCTGCTGATGCTGGACGAACCCCTCGGCCAGCTCGACCGCGGCCTGCGCGAGCGCCTGGTCGTCGAACTGCGTCGAGTGTTCGGGGAACTGGGTACGACCGTGCTGGCGGTGACCCACGACCAGGGCGAGGCGTTCGCGCTGGCCGACCGGGTGGTGGTCATGCAGGAGGGGCGTATCGCGCAGAGCGGCACGCCGCTGGAGGTCTGGCAGCGCCCCGCCACCGAGTTCGTCGCCCGCTTTCTCGGTTTCGACAATGTGGTGGAGGCGGCGGTACGGGGCGAGTCCGCCGACACTCCCTGGGGCAAGGTACCGGTGCCGGAGGGCACAGCTGACGGGCCGTGCCGCCTGCTCGTCCGCCCGGCCGGTGTAAGGATCACCACCGCCACGGAAGGGCTCCCGTGCACTGTCGCGGCGCGCACCTTCCGCGGCACCCACGTCACGCTCCTCCTCCAGCCCGCGGCCGGCCCGCAGCTTGAGGCGGCCTGCGCGCTGCGCGACGCGCCGGAGGACGGAGCGAGGGTGGGCGTCGCTTTCGCGGCGGAAGACATCGTGGTGCTGGACCGCTGACAGCCAGGGTCTGCTGTCGATCGGGTTCCGGCTGTTGGCCAGGGCCCGCTGTCGACCAGGTCCCGCTGTCGACCAGATTCCGGCTGACGACCGCGGCCCGGCTGATGGCCAGAGCCCGGCTGACAACCAGGGCCCGCAGGGCTTGCGCCCCGAAGGGCGGTGGTCATGGACCCGCATGGAGCGGGACTGGCACCGTTCCTACGACGAGCCGGCGCGGCTGCTCGCCGGGTGAGGGCGCCCGGCGTCCCCGGCACCGGGGCCGTGCGAGCGGTCGCCCGGGGCCACGTCCGGGGCGCCCGCCGTACCCGACGCGGCGGCGTCGGGTGTGCCGGCCGCGGAGCCGTCCTCCGGCTCTCCGAACCAGGCGACAGCCACGGCGCCGGCCACGGCGATGACGAAGCCCAGTACGGCGACCCAGGCGAAGCCCGGCCGGGAGGAGTCACCGAGCCAGAGCACTCCGAGGATGCCCGGCACCACCGTTTCACCCACCACCAGCGCTGCCGTGGCCCCGTTGACCGAACCGATCTGGAGCGCCACCGTGTGCAGGTACATACCGCCGATGCCGGCGACGAGAATCGCGTAGAGAGCCGGGTCGGCCAGGAGCGTGGGCAGGTCGAACGGGGCGACGCCGTTCAGGACGCGTACGCCGACACCGAGCGCGCCGAAGCCCAGGCCGGACAGCAGACCGGCAAGGATCGCGGCGCGGCTGCCGAGCAGCCGTACGGCCAGCGTTCCGCCGCCGATCAGCACCACCGAGGCGATCAGCAGCCACCAGTGCGTGGTCGTCGAAGCGTCACCGCCGCCCTCCGGGCCGGCAGCCGTGGCGAGCAGGACCAGCGCCGAGCAGACGACGGCGATGGAGGCCCATTCGGGGCGGTTCAGCCGGATGCCGAGCAGCTTGATGCTGAGAACGGCGGTGATCACGAGGTTGGCGCTGATGACGGTCTGCGAGAGGAAGAGCGGCAGCAGCCGGGCAGCCAGCGCGCCGAGACCGAACCCCACGAAGTCCAGCACCGTGCCGACCATGAACTCCCACGTCACGGCAGCCTTGGCGGTGGAGGAGAGGCTGGGCCCGCCGTGCTGCGTGACGCCGGTCGTGGACGCGGCGGCCGCCTCCCGGCGCGCGGACTTGCGTGATCCCACCGCTTGCAGGACCGACCCCGTGCCGTAGCAGGCCGAAGCCGCTACTGCCGTCAGAAGACCGATGACCACCAAGAACTCCGTTCGCGCACTGCATGGATTTACCTACGCATTACCTGGCTAGCCAGACGTGGAATCGGGGACGGGAGTTGCCTCCGCCGGGCAAACAGATCCGCACCGTGCACGTGGGCAGTGGGGAGGGAGGGCAGGACGAGCGGAGAAGGCAGGGGCTCAGAGAGAGCAGAGAGCCCACTGGGGGAGCCCGTTGATTCGGCCGGCGCGTTCGTTCAGGGCGCGGGATCTGTGCGGGGGGCGGCGGGGGCGCCAGTGAGGCGGGCCAGTGCTTCCGGAGCCTCTTCCACCGAGTCGACCAGAGCGATCTTGTCGGACATGGCGCGCTCCGCGGCGAGTGCTTGCAGCAGAGGCCAAGCGGGCAGTCGCTCGGTCCAGTGGGCACGGTCGACGAGGACCATCGGGGTCGGCTCACCCCGCGACCCGTAGTAGTTCGGAGTCGCGTTGTCGAAGATCTCCTGCACGGTGCCCGCCGCACCAGGCAGGAAGACGACTCCGGCGTTGGAGCGCGCCAGGAGGCCGTCCTCGCGGACCGCGTTGACGAAGTACTTGGCGATGTGGGCCGCGAAGGCGTTGGGCGGCTCGTGCCCGTAGAACCAGGTGGGGATGCCCACCGAGTCACCGCCGCCCGGCCAGCGGCCGCGCACCTCGAAGGCGGCCCGCGCCCAGTCCGTCACCGAGGGGCCGAAGTGCGGAACCTTGGCGAGGAGGGCGAGGCTCTCGTCGAGCATGGCGTCGTCGAAGGGGGCGGCGTAGGCGCCGAGATTTGCGGCTTCCATCGCACCCGGGCCGCCGCCGGTGGCGACCGTCAGACCGGTACGGGCGAGCTGACGCCCGAGCCGGGCCGCGCCTGCGTACGCGTCGGATCCGCGTTCCAGCGCATGCCCGCCCATGATGCCGACGACGCGGGCGCCGATGACGTGCTCGTCCAGCGCGTCCGAGACGGCGTCGTCGTGGATGCTGCGCAGCATCGAGGCGAAGACGTCACCGTCCGACATGGTGCGTTGGTACCAGGCGTAGGCCTGAGCGTCGGGGGTCGCCGCGTAGCCGGCTTCGGTGGCGAGCGCCTCGAAGAGTTCATCGGGTGAGTAGAGACTGCCGCGGTACGGGTCGAAGGGCAGGTCCGGTATCGGGGGGAAGACCAGGGCGCCGCCCGCCCGTACGCTCGCGGCGGCCTCCGGCTCCATGCGGCAGCCGAGGAAGACGGCGTCGGAGGCCGGGGTGCCGACCAGGGCGGATGTACGACCGGTCAGGTCGACGGACTGGACGCGATATCCGCAGAGGCTGCCCGTGGCCAGGACACGGTCGAATTCGGCGAGCGTCTCGATCTCGCGGTCGCTGCCGCGGCTCTGCGGCCGCTCGATGGGGCGATGGGGCGCGGGGGACTCGGAGTTCGGCTGCACGCCCGACATCGTAGGCGGGAGGTGATGAGCGGCGGAGGTGAGGGCGGGTCGGGTCGGAGCGGGAAGGGGCATGGGGCGCGGTGCGGCGTGGCATGGGGCGCGGTGGCGCAGGGCGGCATGGGGCGGGGGCATGGGGCGCCGCGGAGCGGGGAGGGCGGCTGGAGCATGGGGCGCCGTGGGCAGGAGAGGCATGGCGGGGAGCAGGGAGCAGGGAGCAGGGAGCGGGAGCGGGGGCATGGGGCGCCGTGGTCGTGCGGAGTGGTGGGCGGCGGTGGTCACCGCCGATGTGGAGAGCCGCTGGAGCGGCCGTTGCGGGAGGGAGTGGAGGGGAAGGGCGGGAAGGGCGGGTGAATGGGTCAGTGGAGGAGGGGGAGGGCGGCGAGTTCCGAGATGGCCCAGGTCAGAGGGCCCAGGACGAGCAGCAGGGCCAGGACGCGCAGGGCGGAGGCGCGGTGGAGGAGCGAGCGCGGAGTACCGAGACGGCGGAGGGCGGCGGTGGTGTGCGTACGGGCCCACCGGGCTTCCAGGGCCGCCGTGAGGGCGCTGGCGGTGACGCAGGCCAGGACGAGCGCCGCACCCAGCCCCGTGAGGGGGCCGAAGGGCCGGGTGGGGGCGGCTTCGTAGACCTTCGCCGCCGCATACGTACCGGAAGCGACCGCGCAGAGGACGCCGAGCGGGCGGCCGATGCGCCGGGACTCCTCCTGGAGGACGCGGCCGGCGAGGAGACGGACGGCGCCCGGGCGGCCGGCGGCGAGCAGGCGGCCGGACAACTGCGTCAGGCCTGGCCCTGCCAGAACCAGGCCGAGGGTGGACAGCGCCCAGCCCGCCAGGACGCCAGGCGGGCTGCCGATGAGCCGCTCGGGCAACGGGAGAAGGGTTGCGGCGTCGGCGGCGCCCCGGCTGACGTAGGTCTCCAGGGCGAGGCCGGCGGCGGTCAGCGTGATGCCCCATGGGAGCGCGGCAGGCACGGAAGAGCCGTTGCTGTTGGTGTCCATGGCCGTGAGGGGCTCGCCGGCCCCGGTGGCTGCCTTGGCGCCGCGGGGGTCACCGCGGGCGTCCTTGCGGGGACGTAGGACGACGGCGGTGGCGGCAGCCGCCATCAGCGGGACGACGGCGAGCAGCAGCAGTGTGCCGGCCGCCGGCAGCGGGTGGCCGGCGCCGAGGAGCTGGGTGGCGGAATCGGTGGCGGCCACGCCGCCCAGGTCGCCACGGAGCGCGAGGAAGACGAGCAACGCGAAGAAACTGCCCAGGATGCAGGAGACGGCGGTGGACGTGGCGGCGATCAGGGTCAGCCGGGCGGGGCCCAATCCGGCGGCGGACATGCCCCGTTGCGGGCGGGCGGCGGGATCCGTACGGGCCGCGGACACGGCGAGCTGGGTGGTGGCCGCGACCGGGACGGCGCACCACAGGAGACGTACGAAGGAGTCCGTGGCCGTCGCCGGGTGGGCGGCGGCGTGGCCGAGTGCGGCCAGCAGGAGGAAGCCGGTGCCGGCGGAGGCGGCGGCCACGAGCAGGCGGCGCAACAGGACGAGGGGGTGGGCCCCGCGGGCTAGACGGAGAGCGAGCACTCTGCCCTGCTTTCCTTGTCGGGGGCGGGGGCCTTGGGGCCGACGCGACGGCCGTCGAGGAGTGCCACGGTGCGGTCCGCGAGCGTGTCGGCCTCGGGTTCGTGGGTGGCGAGGACGACCGTGATGTCGTGGGAGCGGGCGGCGGTGGTGATGGCGCGCAGCACCTGGGCGGCGTCGGCACGGTGCAGGGGCGCGGTGGGCTCGTCGGCGAACAGGACCTGCGGTGCGCAGGCGAGGGCGCGGGCGATGGCGATGCGCTGACGTTGCGACTGTTCGAGGCGGCCGGGACGTTGGCGGGCGCACATGCCCACGTCCAGCCGGTCCAGCCATTCGCCGGCGGTCTGCTTGGCGGTGCGGTGGCTGACGCCGCGGAGCAGCAGGGGGAGGGCGGCGTTCTCCCAGGCGGTCAGTTCGGGAACGAGGTGCGGTTCGGTGTCCACCCAGCTGAACCGGTCCAGGCGCAGCCGCTCACGGCTGAGAGCGGAGAGGGTGTGCACCGGTGAACTGTTGAACCAGATCTCGCCGCTGTCCGGGACAAGTTGGCCGGAAAGGCACCGCAGCAGAGTCGTCTTGCCGCAGCCGCGAGGCCCGGTGACGGCGAGGATCTCGCCCTCGCGGACACCGACGGACACCCCCGTCAGAGCAGGGGAGCCGGCGTATGTGTGGTGCAGGCCGCGCGCCCAGAGAACGTCGTTGTCAGGTGGGGCCACCATCTGCGCACCTCATGCTCGTCGCGTCCGATCGTTCCCCCAACCGGGTGAACGACCATGGAGGGTATCGGTCACTGGCACGGTAAGGAGTGGCGACCCTCGGTATTCGGCGCTCGCCGCGCACCACGGCGGAGGTTCACTCAAATGGCGGCTTATATGAAAAATCTGGGTGAAGAGGGTGGGGCGGCGACCGGTGAGGCTGTGACACGGGTGCGCAGCGCCTATGGTGCCGCGGCGACGTGCGCGGGCTCGGTCAGAGACGTTCGAGCGGATGGGCCAGGCTGCGGTCCGGCCAGTCGCCGGCCACCAACTCCGCCGCCGCGCACCCCGGCTTCCGCTCCGCCTGGTCACGGAAGAGGCGGACGAAGGACCCGGCGAAGCCCAGGCGGGGGTACGCCGCGACGAGCGCTTCGACGAAGGAGGGGTCGAACGCGTCGAGCCCCGCCCCGGAGACGTCCGCGCTCGTTCCTCTCTGCAACAGGCGGCTTTCCAGGTCCTGCCCCGGCGCCACGTCGTCCCGCATGTGCAGCACGATGAGTTCGGCTGCCCGGTCACGCCGCTCGCGCGGCCAGCCGAGGCCGGCAGTGAAGACCCGCGCCAGATGGCCGCCGGCCTCCTCGAAGGGGAGCGTGTGGCTGTCGAAGGGCGGGGTCAGTGCCAAGTCGTGCAGCATCGCCGAGACGAACAGCAGCTCCTGGTCGAATGCGAGACCACGCGCCTGCGCCCAGGCCGCACCGAAGAAGTACGACCGCATGGAGTGGTGGTGCAGCGCCTCGTCCGCGTACTCCGCGCACACCGACTGCGCCAGCTCCATGCCCCGCCCCATGCGGGTCCGCACACCTGCGACCTCGAGCAGCATCGCCCCACCCCTCACGGGAAAGATCATCACCCCAGGCGCCCCAGCCTACGGCCACGCCGGCACGACAACCGCCCGAGAGCAGGGTGGGGCCGGGGAGGGCCAGGGGAGCGCGAGGGGCAGGCAGCGGGAGGGCGGGGAGCCGAGGGGGAGGCGGGGCGGCCAGGACCGCGCTCGTCCGGGTTTCGCGCCTGCTCGGTGGGCGCACGGGGCCGCAGGTTCACGGCGCCGCGCGCATCGCGGGCGGGCGCGTGAGCCCGTGAAGCCCCTTGTGTGCGGCCGCCCCGTCCCGCCCCGTTCCTACCTCAGAGCTTGCTCCAGGCCTCCGTGAGCGTTCCGCGCAGGATCTGCTCGATCTCGTCGAAGACCGGCTGGTCGGCGATGAGCGGCGGAGCGAGCTGGATGACCGGGTCACCGCGGTCGTCGGCGCGGCAGTACAGGCCGTTCTCGAAGAGCGCCTTGGACAGGAAGCCGTACAGGACGCGCTCGGTCTCCTCGTCGTTGAACGATTCCTTGGTGGTCTTGTCCTTGACGAGTTCGATGCCGTAGAAGAAGCCGTTGCCGCGGACGTCGCCGACGATCGGCAGGTCGTGGAGCTTCTTCAGGGTGGAGAAGAAAGCTTCTTCCGTGTCCAGTACGTGCTGGTTGAGGCTCTCGCGCTCGAAGATGTCGAGGTTGGCGCAGGCGACGGCGGCGGAGACCGGGTGGCCGCCGAAGGTGTAGCCGTGCAGGAAGGTGTTGTCGCCCTTGTAGAACGGCTCCGCGAGCCGGTCGGAGATGATGCAGGCGCCGATGGGAGAGTAGCCCGAGGTCATGCCCTTGGCGCAGGTGATCATGTCAGGTACGTAGTCGAACTTGTCGCAGGCGAACATCGTGCCGAGGCGGCCGAAGGCGCAGATGACCTCGTCGGAGACGAGCAGCACGTCGTAGCGGTCGCAGATCTCGCGGACGCGCTGGAAGTAGCCGGGCGGGGGCGGGAAGCAGCCGCCCGCATTCTGCACCGGCTCCAGGAAGACGGCGGCGACGGTGTCCGGACCCTCGAAGAGGATCTGCTGCTCGATCTGGTCGGCGGCCCAGCGGCCGAACGCCTCGGGGTCGTCACCGAAGAGCGGCGCGCGGTAGATGTTGGTGTTCGGCACCTTGTGCGCGCCGGGCACCAGCGGCTCGAACGGGGCCTTGAGGGCCGGCAGGCCGGTGATGGACAGGGCGCCCTGCGGCGTGCCGTGGTAGGCCACCGCACGCGATATCACCTTGTGCTTGGTGGGCTTGCCGGTGAGCTTGAAGTACTGCTTGGCCAGCTTCCACGCGGTCTCGACGGCCTCGCCGCCGCCGGTGGTGAAGAAGACCTTGTTCAGGTCGCCCGGCGCATGGTGCGCGAGCCGCTCGGCCAGCTCCACGGCCTTGGGGTGGGCGTACGACCAGATGGGGAAGAACGCCAGTTCCTGGGCCTGCTTGAGCGCGGTCTCGGCGAGTTCGGCGCGGCCGTGCCCGGCCTGGACGACGAACAGGCCGGCCAGCCCGTCGATGTAGCGCTTGCCCTTGTCGTCGTAGATGTTCGTGCCCTCGCCGCGCACGATCGTCGGCACGGGGGCGTTCTCGTACGACGACATGCGGGTGAAATGCATCCACAGGTGGTCGTAGGCCGTCTTCGAGAGGTCAGCAGTCATGGCTATCTGGTTCCCCAGGTGTAGGTCTGCTTACGGAGCTTGAGGTAGACGAAGCTCTCGGTGGTCCGGACGCCGGGCAGCGTGCGGATCCGCTTGTTGATCATTTCCAGGAGGTGGTCGTCGTCCTCGCAGACGATCTCGATGAGGAGATCGAAGGAGCCCGCGGTCATGACGACGTACTCGACCTCTTCCATGGCCGTCAGGGCGTCGGCCACCGGGTCGAGGTCACCTTCGACGTTGATCCCGACCATCGCCTGCCGTCGGAAGCCGACCGTGAGGGGGTCGGTGACCGCGACGATCTGCATCACGCCTTGGTCGAGCAGTTTCTGTACGCGTTGCCGCACCGCCGCCTCGGACAGGCCCACGGCCTTGCCGATCGCGGCGTACGGACGGCGGCCGTCCTCCTGGAGCTGCTCGATGATCGCCAGGGAGACGGAGTCGATCGACTGGGTGCCGTTTCTGTCACGAGTGGCCACAGCCCTCACTGTGCACGAGCCTCGTCAGTCCCGCAACCCCGATTCAATGAAATCAGTTGCCACGAAGCCACGGCACCACTGATTTCGTCGTTCATCCGTTGTGGGTATGTCGAAAACGTGGCCTTCCTGGCTAGGGTGGGCATCTCAAACACTGGACACCTGCACTAGGAGGGGTCGCTCGTGACCACCGAACTGCGTCGGCTGCGCAACTACATCGACGGGGAGTTCCGGGACGCCGCCGACGGGCGGACCACAGAGGTGGTCAACCCGGCCACGGGAGAGGCGTACGCCACCGCTCCGCTGTCCGCCGCCGCGGACGTCGACGCCGCGATGGCCGCCGCCGAGGCCGCGTTCCCCGCCTGGCGCGACCTGGTGCCGGCCGAGCGCCAGAAGGTCCTGCTCAAGATCGCCGACCGCTTCGAGGAGCGGGCCGAGGAGCTGATCGCCGCCGAGTCGGAGAACTGCGGCAAGCCGATCGCGCTGGTGCGCTCGGAGGAGATCCCGCCGATGGTGGACCAGATCCGCTTCTTCGCGGGGGCCGCCCGGATGCTGGAGGGCCGCGCGGCGGGCGAGTACATGGACGGCTTCACGTCCATCATCCGCCGCGAGCCGGTCGGCGTCTGCGCGCAGGTGGCGCCCTGGAACTACCCGATGATGATGGCGGTGTGGAAGTTCGCCCCGGCGCTGGCCGCGGGCAACACCGTCGTCCTCAAGCCCTCCGACACCACGCCCGCCTCGACCGTGCTGATCGCCGAGATCATCGGCAGCGTGCTGGACGAGCTGGGGCACAGCCGCGGCGTCTTCAACGTCATCTGCGGCGACCGTGACACCGGCCGTCTGATGGTCGAGCACAAGACCCCGGCGATGGCCTCGATCACGGGCTCCGTGCGGGCCGGCATGCAGGTCGCGGAGTCCGCCTCGAAGGACCTCAAGCGGGTCCACCTGGAGCTGGGCGGCAAGGCCCCGGTCGTGGTCTTCGAGGACACCGACATCGCCAAGGCCGTCGAGGACATCTCCGTCGCGGGCTACTTCAACGCCGGCCAGGACTGTACGGCCGCCACCCGCGTCCTGGTCCACGAATCCATCCACGACGAGTTCGTCACCGCGCTCGCCAAGGCCGCCGCCGACACCAAGACCGGTCCGGTCGACGACGAGGACGTGCTCTACGGCCCGCTGAACAACGCCAACCAGCTGGCGCAGGTCAAGCGCTTCATCGACGGCCTGCCCGCGCACGCCAAGATCGAGGCGGGCGGCCACCAGGTCGGCGAGAAGGGCTACTTCTACGCACCGACCGTCGTCTCCGGCCTCAAGCAGGACGACGAGATCATCCAGCAGGAGGTCTTCGGCCCGGTCATCACCGTCCAGTCCTTCCGGGACGAGGACCAGGCCGTCGAGTGGTCCAACGGCGTCGAGTACGCGCTGGCGTCGTCGGTGTGGACCAAGGACCACGCGCGCGCCATGCGGATGTCCAAGAAGCTGGACTTCGGGTGCGTGTGGATCAACACCCACATCCCGCTGGTCGCCGAGATGCCGCACGGCGGCTTCAAGAAGTCCGGTTACGGCAAGGACCTGTCGGGCTACGGCTTCGAGGACTACACGCGCATCAAGCACGTGATGACGTCGCTGGACGGCTGAGCCGGTCCGGCATGGGGCCGGGGCCCCGTGCTCCCGCCCCATGCTCGGCACACCGTCGTGGGCGGCGCCCCGGCAGTCGACGTTCTGTCGCTTGCCGCCGCTGCCCATGACGCGTGAAAGTGCTCGCCATGGCTGAACTTTCGCGGCGTTCGCTGCTACGGAGCACGGTCGGTACGGGGGCGGCCGGGGCGCTGGCCCTGCTGGCGGCCGGATGCGGGGTGCCCGCCGCGTACGTCGGCCCGGCCGACCGCGCCGCCCCGGACCGCTCGGCCCGGGACAAGCGCCTGACCTTCGCCAACTGGCCGCTCTACATCGACGTGGACGAGCACGACAAGCAGCGGCGGCCGACGCTGGAGGCGTTCGAGCAGCGCACCGGCATCTCGGTGACGTACACCGAGGAGATCAACGACAACGACGAGTTCTTCGGGAAGATCAGCCCCGCGCTGATGAACCACCAGCCGACCGGCCGCGATCTGATCGTCATCAGCGACTGGATGTGCGGCCGGTACGTACGCCTGGGCTGGGTGCAGGAGATGGACCGGTCCCGGCAGCCGAACGTCGCGCGCCATCTCGACCCGCTGCTGCGCGCCCCGCACTTCGACCCCGGGCGCAAGCACAGCGTCCCCTGGCAGTCGGGCATCACCGGCATCGCGTACAACCGCAGGAAGCTCGGCCGGGAGATCCGGCACACCGCGGACCTGTGGCGGGACGACCTGCGCGGACGGGTGACGCTGCTGTCCGGGCTGGACGAGTCCTTCGCCATGCTCATGCAGGGCGACGGCGTGGACATCACACGCTGGACGGAGAGCGACTTCTACCGGATGACGGGCCGGATTCGCCGCCTGGTGGAGAAGAAGCACATCCGGCGCTTCACCGGCAACGACTACATCAAGGACCTGGCCTCGGGCGACGTGCTGGCGGCCCAGGCGTACTCGGGTGATGTCATCCAGCTCAAGGAGGACAACCCGGACATCGAGTTCGTGGTGCCGCAGGAGGGCGCCGAACTCTGGGCGGAGAGCCTGATGATTCCCGACCGCGCGGAGCACAAGCGCAACGCGGAACGGCTGATCGACTTCTACTACCAGCCGGAGATCGCCGCCGAGCTGGCCGTCTGGGTCAATTACGTCTGCCCGGTGCCGGCCGCGCGGGACGTCCTCGCCTCCTCCAAGGACGAGGAACGCGCCGCGCTGGCCGAGGACCCGCTGGTCTTCCCGGACGGCCCCATGCGCCAGCGGCTGGCCATCGCCCGCGACATCACCTCCAAGGAACGCCCGGCGTTCGCCAAGGAGTGGAACGGCCTCGTGGGGCTGTGAGGCGGTGGGCTGTCGCGCGGTGCAACGGAGCGTGCTCGGTGGACGTGCTCGGCGGAGCGTGCCCCGTGCGACGTCGTTGCGTGGGGCAGGCTCTGCCCGCTGCCGTTCAGCGAAGTGTGCTGTGCGTGACGGCGTCCTCCAAGGCCGTACGGAGCCGGTCGTACGTGGGGGCCAGCCGGCGTAGTCCCGCTTCCAGTGCGCGGTCGTCCTTCGAGACGACAGGGTGCTGCAGGCCGCCGACGATGCGGGCCTGTTCGGTCAGCAGGGCGGCCGGGGCGGTCAGGCCCAACGGGGCCAGGCATGCCGCCGCGTCGTTGAGGCGGCGGGCGCCGAGCCGGACGGCGAACGTCCCGAGCAGGTCGCGGGTCGCGGGCGGCAGGCCGCCCTCGGCGACCCGATCCGCCAGCGCCTCGACCGCGGCGGCGCCGCCCAGCGTGCCGGGCGGGACCGGCAGGTCGTCGCGGCCGGCCAGCCACCGTACGGCGCCGGGGAGCGACTGCCGCAGGGCGTCCGCCGGGTCGACGGCCCGCTCTCGTACGAAGGCGGAGCGCATCACGTACGGGGCGTCGGCGTACGGCACCGACTCCGCGCGCCAGGCGGCGGCGAATGCCGGGGCGGGGAGCGTCGCGTACGGGTGGCCGTGCGGGTCGTGGAGGAGGACGGTGCCGTTCTCGACCGCGAGGACCACCACGTAGTGGTCGGCGCCGATCGCCGCCCCGGAGCCGGGCTGGTACAGCAGCAGGCCCATCTCCAGCGGGCCGGCCAGGACGGGGCCGTCGGCGCAGGCGGCACGCAGCCGCGCAAGCGCCTCGTCCTGGGTGCCGCCCGAACTGCGGACACAGCGCAGGCCGAGCGCCGGCACGGCGGCGTCCAGGCCGGCTTCCGGATCCCAGCCGTACGGGTCGAAGAACGGCAGGGTGCCGCCGATGAGCTGTACGCCGAAGGGCGAGCCGGTGAGGGTTTCGATGACGGCGGCCGGCGGGGCGGCGTCGGGGGCGAGCATCATCGCCAGGGAATGGGTGTAGCAGTACGGGCCGGAGCCGGTGTAGGTGGGCATGGGTGTCCTTGGTCGTAGGAAGAGGTGCCGTAGGAGGAGGCGCAGGAAGGGGGGGCGAAGGGAGCGGGAGAGGACGGGGCGCGGGCGAGTGGGCGCTCGGTATCCGCCGCCGGGTGTCTCTCAGTGGACGGCTTGACACGGGGAGAAGGTCAAGTGCGTTCGTGTTCGTAAGTGGCCGGGTGCGAGCGGGATTTGGGTGCGTGCCAGACTCGGCGGTCATGTCGAGGACCACAGAGGGCTTGAGCCCTGCCGTCACGTTCGGACTGCTCGCCGCCTGGGCGTTGCATGACGCGGAGGAGGTGGCTTTCGGGCCGCGCTGGATCCGTAAGAGCCTGCCGGAACTGCGGGAACGTTTCCCCAGGGCACCGGAGCGCCTCTGGAAGGCACTGGAAGGCGTCGACCAGCGGGAGTTCACGGTCGCGGTGGGCGCCATGGCGGTGATCGTGGCCGCCGCCTCCGCGCAGGGCCACCGCACCGGCGGCCGCTCGGCCTTCTTCCAGGGCGCGGTGGACGGGTTCGGGCTGCACGGCCTGGTGCACCTCGCGCAGGCCGCCGCCGTACGCGGCTACACGCCCGGCTCCGTCACCTCGCCGCTGATCGTCGTTCCGTACGCCGTGTGGGCGCGCGGCAGGCTGCGGCGCGCGGGACGCCTGCGGCCGGCGGACGTCCGCGGCGCGGTGAGCGGGCTGGCCGTGGCCGGAGCCGCCACGGCGCTGTCCCACTACGTCGCACGGCGGCTGGTGCGGCGCTGAGCCGGACGGGGCCGGTACGCCTCAGAGCACCGCGCGTACGGCGGCCACCCGGTTGGTCGTGACGGCGTCGACACCCGCATGCCGGAGGCGGCGCGCGGTGCGGGGCCTGTCGGTGGTCCAGGCGGCGACCAGGTAACCGTCACCGTGGGCCCGTTCGACCAGATCACGGGTGATCAGGCCGAAGTGGTAGTTCAGCCAGCGGGGACGGATGCGGGCCAGCAGTTCGGCACGGGGCGGGGCCGACCGGCGCCAGGACAGGGCGAGCTCGGCGGCCGGGTCGGCGGCACGGACGGCCAGCATGGCCGACCCGCCGCCGCAGTAGTACACGCGGCCGGCGGCACCCGAATCGCGGACCTCGCCCACGGCGGCCTGTGCGGCCGTGGGGTCGGGGAGGTCCACGAGGGTGCGGGCGGACGGGTACTCGGCCGTGAGGGCGAGCGCGTCGCGCAGCGTGGGGACGCCGCCCGCCGTGGCCTCGTCCAGCCGGGAGTGGGTGAGCGAGGAGAGCCGGCGGTCATGGCCCCACAGGCGTTCCAGCGTCGCGTCATGCAGCAGGACCGGTACGCGGTCGGCGGTCAGCCGTACGTCGACCTCGACCGCGTCGGCGCCCGCTTCGAGCGCGGCACGGAGCGAGGCCAGGGTGTTCTCACGGTGGTCGTACGGGGCGCCGCGGTGACCGATGACCGCGACCCGTCCGGCCGCGGGCACGGGGCCGGCGGTGCGGCCCGTCGGCCTCACCGTGGCCACGCCGCGGTGTACTCGTCGATCTCCGCGGTCAGCGCCGCCTTGGCGGCGGCATCCATGAACGAGGCCTCGACGGCGTTCTTGGCCAGCGCGGCGACCCCGGCCGCGTCGAGGTCCAGCAGGCGGGCGGCGACGCCGTACTCCAGGCACAGATCGGTGCCGAACATCGGCGGGTCGTCGCTGTTGATCGTCACCAGGACACCCGCGTCGACCATCTCCTTCAGCGGGTGCTCGTCGAGGGTGCGCACGGCGCGGGTGGCGATGTTCGAGGTCGGGCAGACCTCCAGCGGGATGCGGTGCTCGGCGAGGTGGGCCAGCAGCTTCGGGTCCTGCACGGAGCTGGTGCCGTGGCCGATCCGCTCGGCGCGCAGGTCGGTGAGCGCTTCCCAGACGGTCTGCGGGCCGGTGGTCTCGCCGGCGTGCGGGACCGAGTGCAGGCCCGCGGCGATGGCGCGGTCGAAGTACGGCTTGAACTGCGAGCGCGGCACGCCGATCTCCGGGCCGCCGAGCCCGAACGAGACCAGGCCCTCGGGGCGCAGGTCGCAGGCGATCCGTGCGGTCTCCTCGGCCGCTTCCAGCCCGGCCTCACCGGGAATGTCGAAGCACCAGCGCAGCACCACGCCCAGCTCGGTCTCCGCTGCCCGCCGCGCGTCCTCGATGGCCTCGACGAAGGCCTCGTCGGGGATGCCGCGGCGCACCGAGCTGTACGGGGTGACGGTCAGTTCGGCGTAGCGGATGTTCTGCCGCGCCATGTCGCGGGCGACCTCGTACGTCAGCAGCCGGACATCGGTGGCGTCCCGGATGAGGTCCACGACGGAGAGGTAGACCTGGATGAAGTGGGCGAAGTCGCGGAACGTGAAGTAGTCGGTCAGCGCCTCGGGATCGGTGGGGACCGCGGAGTCCGGATGGCGGGCGGCGAGCTGGGAGACGATACGCGGCGACGCCGATCCGACGTGGTGAACATGCAGCTCCGCCTTGGGGAGTCCGGCGATGAAGGCGTCAAGATCGGACAACGGTTCCTCCTGGGCGGCGGCGAGCTGGACGTGGTGCGGACGGTGGCCATCGTATGCGGGGCCCTCTGTCCCGAACGGTGCAGGTCCGGACGGAACAGTGCAGGTCTTAGCATGGTCGGACAGTGATTGCGGGGGGAATGTGGGGGTGTCGATGTCCGACAGTCAGCAGCCTGCGCCGCGCGACCCGTGGGCGCCGCCGGAGCACCGGGCGCCGCTGGCCGCGCCGCCGGCGGACGCGCCGACGGCAGGCGGTCGGGTGGCGGACGAGCGGGCGGGCGGCGGGTCGGCGGGTACCGGGGCAGTGCAGGCCGAGTCGACGAAGGCCGGGTCGGGCGGCCCGGGGGATTCGCGTGGGGCGGGCGTTCAGGGCGGGGCGAGCATTCAGGGCGAAGCGAGCGTTCAGCGTGGGGCGAGCGTTTCGGGTCGGTCGGATGCCGTCAGCCAGCCCGATGCCTTGACCAAGGCGGATGACCAGGGCAAGACGGATGACCGGGGCAAGCCGGACGCTCTGAGCAAGCCGGATGCTCTGAAAGCGCCGGACACCCCCAGCACACCCGATGCCCCGGGCAAGCCGGACGCTCTGACCAAGGCAGATCCTCCGAGCGGACCGGCGGCCCCGACTGAGCCGACGGCCTCCAACGAACCGGCACCCTCCAACGAACCGGCACCCTCCAGCACACCGGCACCCTCCAGCACACCGGCGCCCCTCAGCACGCCGGCATCTCCCAGCGCACCGAATACCCCCGCCGGCCGTTACGACGTTCCGCCGCCGCCTCCCGCTCCGGACCTGGCGCATGCGTTCGCGCCGCCCGGATCCGGCGTGCCGCCGATACCCGGTGGCGGGGCGGCACCGTACGGCAGCCCCGCTCCCGGCGGCTGGGGCGGCGCTCCGTACCCGGGCGGCCGCCCGGGGGAGCAGCTGCCGCCCGGCTACCAGCCGTACTGGATGCCTGCCGCGCCGAACAACGGGTTCGGCACCGCCGCTCTCGTGCTCGGCATCATCGGCGCCACGCTCTCCTTCACCATCGTCTTCGGGTTCCTCTTCGGTGCGCTCGCGATCGTTTTCGGCGCCGTCGGGCGGATGAAGGCGTCCAGGAAGGAGGCGGACAACGGCGGCAGCGCGCTGGCCGGGATCATTCTGGGCGGTGTGGGGATCCTGCTGAGCGTGCTCATGGTCGGGTTCGTCGTGGTGGCGAACGCGACGTACGAGGAAGATGACGGCCCGTGGGATCCCGGTTACTCCGATGACTCGGGCTCCGGCGGCTCGACCTCTGGAGGTTCCACCTCCGGCGGCTCCCGTTCCGACGACGAGCCGGACACGTACGAGGCCGCGCCCGCCCCCGGGCCGGGCATCTACGAAGCCGCACCCGTGTCCGCGGCCGACCCGACCGCTGCCCCCAGCTTCTCGCCGTCCGCCCGCGGCCGGCTCGTCACCCTCACCTGATCCCGGCCTGCCCCTCGCCTGATCCCGGCCTGACCCTCGCCCGTAAGCCCTCAACAGCTCCACCCGCCGGCCGTCCGCCGAACTCGGTCAGCCCTCCGCGGACGCCGCCCCCGCCGCCAGCCGCTGCCGGGCCTCCATCAGGGCGAAGCCGAGCAGGTTCAGCCCGCGCCAGCGCGCCGGGTCCTGAGCGCGGTCGTCGTCGGCGGCCAGTCCGATGCCCCATATACGGTCCAGCGGGCTGGCCTCGACGAGGACGCGGGAGCCTGTGCCGAGGAGGTAGTCGCGCAGGGCAGGGTCCTGGCCGAACTTGTGGACGTTGCCGTCGACCACGTACGCGAAGCGGTGGCGCTCCCACTGCGCGCCGTCGAAGCCGCGCACCGAGCGGCCGGCGTCCTTCGCCTGCTTCGGGTGGGTGGCGGATATCGCCCGCCGCTCCGCTTCCTGGTCGCCGAACAACCGGGCCTTGCAGGCCATCATCCAGTGCTCCGCGGTGGCGTACCGCACGCCGTCGACCGTGAACGGGGCGGGCCACCACTGGCTGAAGCAGCTCGCGCCGAGCTGCCCGTCACGGCGTGGCGTGTGGCCCCAGAACCAGACGTATGTGTACCGCTTGCCGGCGGCCGTCGCCGCCGTCAGCTCCGCAACCGACCGCGGCCCGTCGGCGCCGGCGGGCGCCACCCCCACCGCGCCCGTCCCGGCCGTTCCAGCGCCTGCCCCGGCCGCCCCGGCGCCTGCCGCCGTCTCCGGCGCGTCCACCGGCGTACCGCTTCCTGGCTCGTTCATCCCCGTGCCCCCCGTGCTGTCGTGCATCATGCCGGGATTCTGTCAGCCGGCACTGACAACGTGTCGGGGTATTTCGCGACGGAAATCGCAGAATCCGTCGCGTAACCAAAAGGCAACAACGGAATCCCTTGTTGGGGACCTGTCCCTCTGTCAAGATCAGCCATCGATTCCGGAAAGAGCTACGCATGGGTGTGCCGCCGAGCGGCCCCGGCGTCCGGCGGAGGAGAGCACCATGGTTCAGCGATTCGACGTGAACGAACGATTCGCCGAGGGCGCGCAGTACCTCGCCGGCGAGCTCCGGGAGGGCACTTCCGGCCGGACCCAGCAGGTGGTCGATCCGGCCACCGGCGAGCAGGTGTACAGCTACCGGCTGGCCTCGACGGCGGACGTGGACACGGCCGTACGGGCCGCTCAGGACGCCTTCCCCGGGTGGGCGGGTGCGACCCCGGGCGAGCGCTCCGACGCCCTGCACCGTTTCGCCGCCGTACTCGGCGAGCGGGCCGGTGAGCTGGCGTACGCCGAGTCGCTGCAGTGCGGCAAGCCGGTCAAGCTCAGCGCGGAGTTCGACGTACCGGGTTCGGTGGACAACGCCGCCTTCTTCGCGGGCGCCGCGCGCCATCTGGAGGGCAGGTCGGCGGGCGAGTACAGCCCCGACCACACGTCCGTGATCCGCCGTGAGCCGATCGGCGTCGTCGGCTCCATCGCGCCGTGGAACTACCCGCTGCAGATGGCGGCCTGGAAGGTGCTGCCGGCCATCGCGGCAGGCAACACGATCGTCCTCAAACCTGCCGAGATCACTCCGCTGACATCGGTGATGTTCGCGCAGGCGGCCACCGAGGCGGGCATTCCGGACGGCGTGCTCAACATCGTCTCGGGCGCGGGCCGGGAGGCCGGCGAGCACCTGGTCGCCCACCCCGGGGTCGCCATGACCTCCTTCACCGGCTCCACGGCGGTCGGCAAGCGGGTCGCCGAGATCGCCACCAGTACCGTCAAGCGGCTGCACCTCGAACTCGGCGGCAAGGCCCCGTTCGTGGTCTTCGACGACGCGGACCTGGACGCCGCGGTGCATGGCGCGGTGGCCGGCGCGCTGATCAACTCCGGGCAGGACTGCACCGCCGCCACCCGCGCCTACGTGCAGCGCCCGCTGTACGACGCGTTCGTCAGCGGCGTCGCCGACCTGATGGCGACCGTACGGCTCGGCGACCCGTTCGACCCCGCCACCGACCTCGGGCCGCTCATCTCGCACACCCAGCGCGACCGGGTCGCCGGCTTCGTCGAACGCGCCCGGTCGTACGCCACCGTCGTCACCGGCGGCGAGGCCCCGCAGGGCGACCTGGCCAAGGGCGCGTACTACCGCCCCACGCTCATCACGGGCGCCGCGCAGGACAGCGAGGCCGTACAGCGTGAGATCTTCGGGCCGGTACTGGTCGTGCTGCCCTTCGACAGCGACGACGAGGGCATCGCGCTGGCCAACGACACCCCGTACGGCCTCGCGGCCTCCGCATGGAGCCGGGACGTGTACCGCACCGGCCGCGCCACGCGCGAGATCAAGGCGGGCTGCGTCTGGGTCAACGACCACATCCCGATCCTCAGCGAGATGCCGCACGGCGGGTACAAGGCCAGCGGCTTCGGCAAGGACATGTCGGTGTACTCCTTCGAGGAGTACACGCAGGTCAAGCACGTCATGTACGACAACACCGGAGTGGCCAGGAAGGACTGGCACCGGACCGTCTTCGGGGACCGCGCCTGAGGCACCGGCGCCGACGCAAGGCGGCAGCCGCCGCACGGCCGCACCGGCTCAGACGCAGGATCTGAGCACCGGGCTCATCCTGAAAGGGCACCGTGTATGGAGGACGTTCAGCAGCCCGGGAGCCTGTCCCCGCCCGAACTGGCCGCCGTACGGCGCAGTCTCACCGACGGGCGGATGGCCATGACCCGGCGGTCGCTGCTGCGCGCGAGCGCGGCGGGGGTGCTCGCGGCCGGCGGGCTGGGCGCGCTGTCGGCCTGCGGCATCCCGCCCGCGGGCCGTACGGACGGCGGACGGTCCGTGGACCACTCCGCACAGGAGAAACGTCTCGTCTTCTCCAACTGGACGGAGTACCTGGACGTCAGCGACGACGGCAAGCGCCGGCCGACCCTGGACGCCTTCACCCGCCGCACCGGGATCGCGGTGAAGTACACCGAGGACATCAACGACAACGACGAGTTCTTCGGCAAGATCCAGGCGCAGCTGGCGGCGGGTCAGGACACCGGCCGGGACCTGATCGTGCTCACCGACTGGATGTGCGGGCGAATGATCCAGCTGGGCTGGGTCCAGAAGCTGGACCAGGCCGCCCTGCCCCATGCGCAGGCCCACCTCTCGCCCCAGTTCCGCGATCCGGACTGGGATCCGGGCCGCGTCCACTCCTACCCCTGGACGGGCATCCCGGCGGTCGTCGCGTACAACGCGAAGGCCACCGGAGGCCGTACGGTCGACTCCGTCAGCCAGCTGCTGGATGACCCGCGCCTCAAAGGGCGGGTCGGATTCCTCTCCGAGATGCGCGACAGTGTCGGACTGACGCTCCTGGACATGGGCAAGCGCCCGGAGGACTGCACGGGTGACGACTTCGACGCCGCGATCGCGCGGCTCCAGGAGGGCGTGGACAGCAAGCAGATCCGGCGCTTCACCGGCAACGACTACATCAACGACCTCAGCAAGGGGGACCTCGCGGCCTGTGTGGCCTGGGCCGGGGACGTCGTCCAGCTCCAGCACGACAACCCGGACATCAAGTACGCCGTGCCGCGCGCCGGCTACATGACGTCCACGGACAATCTGCTGGTGCCGAACGGGGCCCGGCACAAGAAGAACGCCGAGCGCCTCATCGATTACTGCTACGAGCCGAAGGTGGCGGCGCGGATCGCGGCGTACATCACCTACGTGTGCCCGGTCGACGGCGTACGGGAGGAACTGGCGAGAATCGATCCGGACCTGGCGGCGAACCCGCTGATCCTCCCCGACCGGGAGATGGCCGCCCGGTCGCACGCCTTCCGCGCCCTCAGCGCCGGGGAGAGCAAGGACTTCGCCCAGAAGTTCGCCGACCTCACCGGCGCCTGAGACCGGCCCGGAACCGGCCGGAAACCGGTTCGGAACCGGCCCGGCACAGCGAAGAACGCCGCCCGGCAGCCGGCCACGTACCGGCCCGCGCCCGCCCTCCGACCCACGGGACCACCCATGACACAGACCTCCGGCGGCGACGTCCGCCTCTCCGGGATCAGCAAGACCTACGGCTCCTTCACCGCCGTCCACCCGCTCGACCTGACGGTGCCGGCGGGCTCCTTCTTCGCGCTGCTGGGCGCCTCCGGCTGCGGCAAGACCACCACCCTGCGCATGATCGCGGGCCTGGAGGACCCGTCCGCCGGCACCGTCGAGCTGGACGGCAAGGACGTGACCGCGCTGCCCCCGTACAAGCGCCCGGTCAACACGGTCTTCCAGAACTACGCGCTCTTCCCGCATCTGGACATCTTCGAGAACATCGCGTTCGGCCTGCGCCGCCGCGGCATCAAGTCCGTGAAGAAACAGGTCGAGGAAATGCTCGACCTGGTCGAACTCGGGCCGATGGCGCGCCGTAAACCGCAGCAGCTCTCCGGCGGCCAGCAGCAGCGCGTCGCGGTCGCCCGTGCCCTGATCAACCATCCGCGGGTGCTCCTCCTGGACGAGCCGCTGGGCGCCCTCGACCTCAAGCTGCGCCGCCAGATGCAGCTGGAACTCAAACGCATCCAGACCGAGGTCGGCATCACCTTCGTGCACGTCACCCACGACCAGGAGGAGGCCATGACCATGGCCGACACGGTCGCGGTGATGAACGGCGGCCGGGTCGAGCAGCTCGGCGCCCCCGCCGATCTGTACGAGAACCCCGGCACCACCTTCGTCGCCAACTTCCTGGGCACCTCCAACCTCATCGAGGCCGAGGTGGTGACGGCCGGCGGCGACGACCTGGTGCTCACCGCGGGCGGCAGCAAGCTCCGGCTGCCCGCCGCGCGATGTCGCGCCACGCCCCGTGCGGGCGGCACGGTGCTGGCAGGCGTCCGGCCGGAGAAGATCAGCCTTACGCACGCCGACGACGCGGGCGGCATCGCCGAGGGCCGCAACCGGCTCCCCGGCCGTATCGAACACGCCGGGTTCCTCGGCGTCAGCACGCAGTACGTCATCGAGTCCCCGGGCGCCGGACGCCTCGCCGTCTACGAGCAGAACGTCGAACGCGACGCGCGCATGGTGCCCGGCGCGGAGGTCATCCTGCACTGGAACCCCGCGCACACCTTCGGCCTGGACGCCTCCCAGGACATCGAGGCCGGCGCGGACACCGCCGAGGAGGCGGCGTGACGACGACCACCGAAGCACCGCCGCCACCCGCCTCCGAGGACGTGCCGGAGGTCCGCAAGCGCGCCGTGCGCAAGCGCCTCGTCCCGTACTGGCTGCTGCTTCCCGGCATCCTGTGGCTGGTCGTCTTCTTCGCCGCCCCGTTGGTCTACCAGGCGTCCACGTCCGTCCAGACCGGCTCCCTCGAAGAGGGCTTCAAGGTCACCTGGCACTTCGCCACCTACGGGGACGCGCTCGGCGAGTACTGGCCGCAGTTCCTGCGCTCCGTCGGTTACGCGGCCACCGCGACCGTGCTCTGCCTGGTGCTGGGCTATCCGCTCGCCTACCTCATCGCCTTCAAGGCGGGCCGCTGGCGCAACGTCGTGATGGTGCTGGTCATCGCCCCGTTCTTCACCAGCTTCCTGATCCGCACGCTGGCCTGGAAGACGATCCTGGCGGACGGCGGCCCCGTGGTCGGCGTCCTGAACGCGCTGCACGTCCTGGACGTGACGAGCTGGCTGGGGCTGACCGAGGGACAGCGGGTGCTGGCCACGCCGCTGGCGGTGGTCTGCGGCCTGACGTACAACTTCCTGCCGTTCATGGTGCTGCCGCTGTACACCTCGCTGGAGCGCATCGACCCGCGGCTGCATGAGGCCGCCGGCGACCTGTACGCCCGCCCCGTCACCACCTTCCGCCGGGTGACCTTCCCGCTGTCCATGCCGGGCGTGGTGGCCGGCACGCTGCTGACCTTCATCCCCGCGGCGGGCGACTACATCAACGCCGAACTGCTCGGCTCCACCGACCAGAAGATGATCGGCAACGTCATCCAGTCGCAGTTCCTGCGCGTCCTGGACTACCCGACCGCCGCCGCGCTCTCCTTCATCCTCATGGCGGCCATCCTCGCCATGGTCACGTTCTACATCCGTAAGTCCGGGACGGAGGACCTGGTCTGATGGCCGTGCTCCGGTGGCTGCGCCGCCACCTCGTCGTGCTCGCGGGCCTCGGTACGCTCGCCTACCTGATCCTGCCCAACCTCGTCGTCCTGGTCTTCTCCTTCAACAAGCCCAACGGCCGCTTCAACTATGCGTGGCAGCGCTTCTCGGCGGACGCCTGGGCCGACCCGTGCGGCGTCGCCGACCTGTGCGGATCGCTGGGCCTGAGCCTGCGGATCGCCGTCTGGGCGACGGTCGGCGCCACCGTACTGGGCACCATGATCGCCTTCGCGCTGGCCCGCTACCGCTTCCGCGCCCGCCCCGCCGTCAACACCCTGATCTTCCTGCCGATGGCGATGCCCGAGGTGGTGATGGCCGCCTCGCTGGCCACCCTGTTCCTCAACATGGGCATCCGGTTCGGGTTCTGGACGATCCTGATCGCGCACATCATGTTCTGTCTGAGTTTTGTCGTCACGGCGGTCAAGGCCCGCGTGATGAGCATGGACCCGCGCCTGGAACAGGCGGCCCAGGACCTCTACGCGTCCCCCGCACAGACGTTCCTGCGCGTGACCCTGCCGATCGCGGCACCCGGCATCGCGGCCGGCGCACTGCTCTCCTTCGCGCTGTCCTTCGACGACTTCATCATCACGAACTTCAACGCCGGCTCCACTGTGACGTTCCCCATGTTCGTCTGGGGATCGGCGCAACGGGGCACGCCCGTTCAGATCAATGTCATCGGAACGGCGATGTTCCTCATCGCCGTGCTCTGCGTCCTGGGAGGGCAGCTGCTCTCCGGACGCCGGAAGAGGAGCTGAGAACCATGGCACGAGCTGCCATGAGCACCCCCGCCCACGCCCTCGCGGACGCCGCACCGGTCTCCTTCTGGCTGGACGACCCCGACCGCCCCGCCGCCCTCCCCGCCCTCGTCGGCGACGAACGCACCGACCTGCTCGTCGTCGGCGGCGGCTACTCCGGCCTGTGGACCGCGCTGATCGCCAAGGAACGCGACCCCGCACGCGACGTCGTCCTCGTGGAGGGCCAGGAGGTCGGCTGGGCCGCGTCCGGCCGCAACGGAGGCTTCTGCGCCGCCTCCCTGACCCACGGCCTCGGCAACGGCCTGGAGCGCTGGCCGGACGAGCTGGGAAAACTGGAGCAACTCGGCGCCCGCAACCTGGACGCCATCGAGGACGCCGTCGCCCGCCACGGCATCGACTGCGCCTTCGAGCGCACCGGCGAGATCGATGTCGCCACCGAACCCCATCAGGTCGCCGAACTGAAGGAGGGCGCCGAGCTGGCCGCCCGGCTGGGCCTGCCGGACATCACCTTCCTCGACCGCGAGGCGCTGCGCGCCGAGGTCGACTCCCCGACCTTCCTGGCCGGCCTCTGGAACCGTACGGGCGTCGCCATGCTGAACCCCGCCCGTCTCGCATGGGGCCTGAAGCGGGCCTGCCTGGACCTGGGCGTACGGATCTACGAGCACACGCCCGCCACCGCCCTGGCCGCCGACGGCGTGGGCATGGCCGCCCGCACCCCGTACGGCCGGGTCTTCGCCCGCCGGGTCGCGCTCGGCACCAACGTCTTCCCGTCCCTGGTGCGCCGTGTCCGCCCGTACGTCGTGCCGGTCTACGACCACGCGCTGATGACCGAGCCGCTCTCCGCCGACCAGCGGGCCGCCATCGGCTGGCAGGGCCGCCAGGGCCTGTCCGACAGCAACCACCACTTCCACTACTTCCGCCTGACCGCCGACCACCGCATCCTGTGGGGCGGTTACGACGCCGTGTACCGCTTCGGCGCGTCGGTCCGCGCCGAGTACGACCACCGCCCGGCGACGTACGAGAAGCTGGCCCGGCACTTCTTCCAGTGCTTCCCCCAACTGGAAGGCCTGCGCTTCACGCACGCATGGGGCGGCGCCATCGACACCTGCTCGCGCTTCTCCGCCTTCTTCGGCACCGCGCACGCCGGCCGGGTCGCCTACGCCGCCGGATACACGGGCCTGGGCGTGGGCGCCACGCGCTTCGGCGCCGAGGTCATGCTCGACCTCCTGGCGGGGGAGCGGACCGAGCGCACCGAACTGGAAATGGTCCGCAAGAAGCCACTGCCGTTCCCCCCGGAACCGCTGCGCTGGGCCGGAATCGGCCTGACACAGTGGTCGATGACCCGAGCCGACACCCACGGCGGCCGCCGCAACCTGTGGCTGCGCGCGATGGACAAGGCGGGGCTCGGATTCGACAGCTGAGGAGCCCGGGCCGGGAGCCTGGCGCGCAAGCGGCCCTTCCCGGCCCGCCTCCGGACCGTCCCCGGCCCGCCTCCGGACCGTCCCCGGCCCGCCTCCGGACTGTCCTCGGCCCGCCTCCGGCCCTTCCCCGGCCCGTATCGTCCCCGGCTGTTTCCCGCAGTCTGCGGGCACGCCCGCACCGCGCGCCTCGTGCCCCCGTACACCACCTCGCGCCCCCGACTGCTTCCGTCTTCCGTGAAAAACCCCGGCAAACCCGTGTAAGGATGCCGCCTCCGCTGCCTCTCACCGGGCGGACAGCGGTCCGAGCGGACCGCGGAAGCGAGGAGACATGGACGCCGCGGGGGCCAAGAACGCAGTGGAGTGGCTGGTGACGGCGGCAGCGGACCCGGACACCTGTCGGTGGGAGTGGGAGCGCAACCCCCTCGGGGTCGCGCTGCTCCCGGCCGGGAGGCTCTGGGACGTGCTGATCGTGCCCGGCGCGCTGGGACGGCCGACCCTGGACGTACTGACCCGTGTGCTCGACCTGCCGGGGCCGGTCCTCGCCGACTTCGGCGACACCCGTACGGGATTCTTCGTACCGCCGGGTACGGCGGCGCGCTGGCTCGGTACGGGCGTGCGCGGCGCGGGTGACGGCAGCTGGATCGTGGTGCCGTACCCGGGACGGGCGACGGGCGGGGTGCGCTGGCTGGTCGTCCCGGACGGCACGGGCCGGCTCACCGAACCGGCGGTGCTCGAACTGGCGATGCACGAGGCCGCCGCGGGACTCGGCGGGGGCCGGTGAGGAACCCGGGGCGGTGGCGCCGTGAGACAGGCCACAGCCGCGCTTTTCCCGGCCCGGCGTTGAGTCCTGCGGGCCCCCGGATCCGTGGTCCCGGGTGGGGCGCCCGCGGGGCTCCCCGGCGGGCCGGGCGCGTGGGGCGCCCGCCGCCCGGACCAGGTGCCGCATTTCAGGGGGAGCGACATGCGCACGTCGGAGCACGTTCTGGGACGGCTGGGCGTCGAACCGGCAACGGAATCGGTCTACCGCGCCCTGCTGGCGCAACCGCACGCCACACCGGCCGAATTGGCGGCGCGTACGGGAATGACCGCACAGGAGGCCGAGCGGTCGCTGGACCGGCTGACCGGCCTCGCGCTGGCGCGCCCTTCGGCGGAGCGTCCCGGACGGCTGTACGCGGTGAGCCCGCGCCTGGGCATGGACATCCTGCTCGCCCGGCAGCAGGCCGAACTCGCCGCGCAGCAGCAGCGCGTGGAGGAGAGCCGGGCGGCGGCCGCCCGGCTCGTCTCCGAATTCGCCACGCATCAGCATTCCGCCGCCGATCACGGAGTGTTCCGGATGGCGGGCGCCGACCGGATCGGCGACCACCTGAGGGAACTGGGTGCCCTGGCCGAGGAGGAATTGCAGGTGTTCGCCGCCGGGCAGCCCTGTGCCTTTCCCGGACTTCCCGCTTTTCGGCCGCTGTACGAGGAACCGCTCGCGCGCGGCGTACGGGTACGCACCGTCTGCCTCGACAGCGCCCGGCACGACCCGGCGGCCGTGGCCCACGCCGAGTGGCTGGCGTCGGCCGGCGCGGACGTCCGTACCGCCGCCGTACTGCCCACCCGTATGGCCGTCGCCGACCGGCACGCCGCGCTCGTCTTCACCGGCGGGGAAGGCCCGGCGGAAGCCGCCGTCGCCGTACGGGTGCCCGGCGTCGTGACCGCGCTGAGCACGCTGTTCGACGCCGTGTGGGCAGCGGCCGAACGGCTCGGCCCGCCGCCGTCCCGGCGCGTCGCGGACGGCTTCACCCGGCAGCACCTGGCCGCGCTGCAGCTGCTCGCCGAGGGCCACACGGACGCCACCGTCGCCCGGCGGCTGGGCGTCTCGGCCCGGACGGCGCGCCGCATCGCCACCGACGCGATGACGGGAATGAAAGCGCGCAGCCGCTTCCAGGCGGGGGTGCTCGCCGCCCAGCTGGGTTATCTGCCGGCGCCGTCCGCCTGACGGGCGGTGCACCGCGGGCCGGCTCGTGGACCGAAAGGGACACGGCCGGTTCGGTCCACCGGCCGCGTCTTTTCCCCTGCCGCGGCCGGTCCGAGACTCCTTTCCATGAAAGCTCTGGTGTTGTCCGGCGGGACGGGAACCCGTCTTCGCCCGTTCACTTACTCGATGCCCAAGCAATTGATCCCGATTGCGGGCAAGCCGGTCCTGCGGCACGTCCTGGAAAACATCCGGGAACTGGATGTCACGGATATCGGCATCGTCACCGGCGCCCGGGACCGGCACATCACAGCGGCCCTCGGCGACGGTTCGGACCTCGGCATACGGCTCACTTATCTGCGCCAGGAACAGCCCTTGGGCCTGGCGCACTGCGTGGCCCTCGGCCGGGAATTCCTCGGCGCGGAGGATTTCGTGCTGTACCTCGGCGACACCATGCTGCCCGAAGGCGTCGGCGCCCTCGCGGCGGAATTCGCGGCCCGCCGGCCGGCCGCGCAGCTGGCCGTCCAGAAGGTTTCCGACCCGCGCCGGTTCGGTGTCGCCGAACTGGAGGCCGACGGCGCGGTGACGCGGGTGACGGAGAAGCCGGACCGGCCGCGCAGCGACCTCGCGCTGGTCGGCGTCTACTTCTTCACCGCCGCGATCCACCGCGCGGTGGACGCGATCGGGCCGGCGCCGCGCGGTGAACTGGAGATCACCGATGCCGTGCAGTGGCTGATCACCGCCGGCGCCGAGGTCCGGGCGGGGGAGTACGGCGGTTACTGGCGCGACACCGGCCGCGTCGAGGACGTCCTCGCGTGCAACCGCAGGCTGCTGGAGGGCGTCCGGCCCGTGACGGCGGGCACCGTGGACGCCGCGAGCCGGCTGTCCGGGCCCGTCGTGGTCGAGGCCGGGGCGCGGGTGACCCGTTCGTGGATCGAGGGCCCGGCGCTGGTCGGCGCGGGCACCGTCGTCGAGGACAGCCGCATCGGCCCGTACACCTCCCTCGGCCGCGACTGCGTGCTGCGCCGGGCCGGACTGGCGGACTCCATCACCCTGGACGGCGTCACCATCGACCGGGTCGGCGGCCTGTACGGCTCGCTGATCGGCCGCGCCGCCCATATCGGGCCCGGCGACGGCCGGCACCGGCTGGTGGTGGGCGACGACACCCGCATCGAGGTGGCCGCGTGAGGCTTCTGGTCACCGGCGGCGCCGGGTTCATCGGCTCGCACTACGTCCGTACCCTCCTCGGCGGCGGCTTCGGGGAACGGGGCGACGCGGACACCCGCGTCACCGTGCTGGACCTGCTCACCTACGCCGGGAACCGGGCCTCCCTGCCCGCCCGGCACGCCCGCCTGGACTTCGTGCACGGCGACATCTGCGACCTGCCGCTGCTGCTCGCACTGCTGCCCGGCCACGACGCCGTCCTGCACTTCGCGGCCGAGTCGCACGTCGACCGTTCACTCGCCCAGGACACCGCACCCGACTTCGTCCGCACCAACGTCCTCGGCACCCAGACACTCCTCGACGCCTGCCTGCGCACCGGCGTCTCCCGGGTGGTGCACATCTCCACCGACGAGGTGTACGGCTCCATCGAGCGCGGCGCGTGGACCGAGGACCAGCCGGTGGCGCCGCGTTCCCCGTACGCGGCGTCCAAGGCGGCCGCCGACCTGTTCGCGCTGGCCTGCCACCACAGCCACGGCCTGGACGTGTCGGTCACCCGCTGCTGCAACAACTACGGGCCGTACCAGCACCCCGAAAAGCTCGTCCCGCGCTTCGTGACCCACCTCCTGGAGGGCCGCGAACTGCCCCTGTACGGCGACGGCGGCAACGTCCGCGAATGGCTGCACGTCGACGACCATTGCCGGGCCCTCCACCGGGTCCTCCACCACGGCAGGGCCGGCGAGATCTACCACGTGGGCGACGGCACCGCCCGCACCAACCTCGCGCTGACCGGCGAACTGCTGCGGCTGTGCGGCGCCGACTGGTCCAGCGTCCGCCGGGTGCCCGACCGCAAGGGCCACGACCGGCGCTACGCGCTCGACGCGACCAAGATCCGCGCGGAGCTGGGGCACCGCCCGCGCACCGACTTCGGCCGCGGCCTGGCCGACACCGTCGCCTGGTACCGCGACAACCCCGGCTGGTGGAAGGAGGCGGCACACCGATGACCACCCGAGTGTGGGACTACCTGGCCGAGTACGAGGAGGAACGGGCGGACGTGCTCGACGCCGTCGACACGGTCTTCCGCTCCGGGCAACTGGTGCTCGGCGCCAGCGTGCGCGGGTTCGAGGCCGAGTACGCGGCCTGGCACGGCACCGCGCACTGCGTGGGCGTCGACAACGGCACCAACGCCGTCACCCTCGCCCTCCAGGCCCTCGGCATCCGCCCCGGCGACGAGGTGGTGACGGTCTCCAACACCGCGGCGCCCACCGTGCTGGCCGTCGACGCGGCCGGCGCCGTCCCCGTCTTCGTCGACGTGCACCCCGGCACGTACCTGATGGACACCGAGCAGGCCGCGGCGGCCGTGACCGAGCGCACCCGCGCGCTGCTGCCCGTGCACCTCTACGGACAGTGCGTGGACATGGCACCCCTGCGGACCCTCGCCGGGGCGCACGGCCTGGCCCTGCTGGAAGACTGCGCGCAGGCGCACGGCGCGCGGCACCACGGCCGCCTCGCGGGAACCCTCGGTGACGCGGCGGCATTCTCCTTCTACCCGACCAAGGTCCTCGGCGCGTACGGCGACGGCGGCGCGGTCCTCACGCCGTACGCGCATGTCGACGCAGCGCTCAGACGGCTGCGCTACTACGGCATGGCGGAGCGCTACTACGTCGTCCGCACCCCCGGCCACAACAGCCGGCTCGACGAGGTGCACGCCGAGATCCTGCGCCGCAAACTGCGCCGCCTGGACCGCTACATCGCCGCACGGCGCGCGGTGGCCCGGCGCTACGAGGAGGCGCTGGCCGGCAGCGGCCTGGTGCTGCCCGCCACGGCCCCCGGCAACGAGCACGTGTACTACGTGTACGTCGTCCGCCACCCCGAACGGGACCGCATCCTGCGGGCTCTCAAGGAGCGCCACGACATCGCACTCACCATCAGTTACCCGTGGCCCGTGCACACCATGACCGGTTTCGCCCACCTGGGCCGCCCCAGGGGACCGCTGCCCGTCACCGAGGCACTGGCCGGTGAGATCTTCTCGCTGCCGATGTACCCGTCGCTGCCGCGCGGCGTGCAGGACAAGGTGATCGACGCGCTGCTCGGCGTACTGGAGGAGCTGTGACGCGTACCTCCGCACGCGTAACGTCCGCGTCCGTCGCGCCCGTGGCCCCCCGCCCGGCGGACCGCACGGCTCCCGCCCTGCCCGGCGGCCTCGGCCGCTGGTTCGCCGAGACCGGCGAGCGTACGTACACCCGGACCCGGCGCATCGCGCTGGACGCCCTGGAAGGCTGGCACACCGACGCCCGCACCGGTGATCTCGTCCACGACCGGGGCGCGTTCTTCACCGTCCGGGGCCTGGCCGTGTCGGCGCCCGACGGCCCGGTACCGCACTGGGCGCAACCCATCCTCGACCAGCCCGAGACCGGCATCCTGGGCCTGCTCGTCAAGGACTTCGGCGGCCGGCCGCACGTCCTCGTGCAGGCCAAGCCCGAGCCGGGCAACGCGGGCGGCCTCCAGCTCGCACCGACCGTCCAGGCCACCCGTTCCAACTTCACCCGGGCACACGGCGGCCGGCCGGTGCCCTACCTGCGCCACTTCCGGAACCCGCCGCCCCGCCGGCTGATCGCGGACGTACGCCAGTCGGAGCAGGGCGCCTGGTTCTACCGCAAACGCAACCGCAACATGATCGTGCGCACGACGGAGGACGTCGAGGTACTGCCGGGGCACCGCTGGATGACACTGCCCCAGGTCCACGCGCTGCTCGCGGCCGGTGACGTGGTGAACATGGACGCCAGGAGCGTGCTGGCCTGCCTGCCCCCGCCGCCGGGGCCCACGGGCCGCGCGCTGCACTCCGGGCCGGAGATCCTGCGCTGGCTCACCGACGTCCGCAGCCGCACCGGGCTGCGCACCCGCCCCGTACCGCTGCGCGGACTGCCGGGCTGGCACCGCACCGAGTACGCCGTCAGCCACGACGGCGGCCGCTTCTTCGACATCGTCGCGGTCGAGGTGCGCGCCGGCGGCCGGGAGGTACGGCGCTGGACCCAGCCCATGCTGCGCCCGCGCGGAACCGGCGTCATCGCCTTCCTGCTCACCCGCGTCGACGGCGTGCCGCACGTCCTGGTGCACGCCGCCGCCGAACCGGGCGGCGTGGACGAGGCCGAGCTGACCGCGACCGTGTGCTGCACCCCGGAGAACTACGACGTGCTGCCGCCCGGGGCCCGCCCGCACTTCCTGGACGAGGTCCTGAACGCGCCACCGGAACGGGTGCTCTTCGACGCCCTCCTCTCCGAGGAGGGCGGCCGCTTCCACCACGCCCTCAACCGCTACCTGATCGTGGCGGTGGACGGGCCCGGGACGTACGAGGCCACGGGCGACCACCGGTGGGTGACGCCCCGCCAGCTCGGCGCCCTGCTGCGGCACAGCCACTACGTGACCGTCCAGGCCCGCACCCTGCTCACCTGCCTGCGCAGCCTGGCCGGCCCGGACGGGAGGCCGGAATGACCGTACCGAGCTGCCGGATCTGCGGCACACCGCTGCACACCTTCCTCGACCTCGGGCACCACCCGCTGTCCTCGGCCTTCCCGGCCCCCGCCGAGCCCCTGGCCGGGGCGTGCGACGCGTTCCGCTACCGGCTCGCTGTCGGGCACTGCGAGCGCTGCGCCCTCGTCCAGCTCACCGACGACGTCCCGCACGAGCGCCGCCCGTACGAGGGCTACCCGTACCACTCGTCCGGCTCGGCGACGATGCGCGAGCACTTCCGCGCGACGGGGCGGCGCCTGCTCCGTACCGAACTGCGCGGCCACCGTGCCGCCTTCGCCGTCGAGATCGGCTGTACGGACGGCGTCGTGCTGCGGACGCTGGCGGACGCCGGTGTGCGCCCCCTCGCCTTCGAACCGTCCGGCCGCTGCGGCTACGGCGGCGCACGGGTGCACCGCGCCTTCCTGACCGCCGCCTCGGCCCGCGAGGTCGTCGCCACCGAAGGCCGGGCCCGGGTCGTGTACGCCGCCAACACCGTCTGCGACGTCGCCGACCTGCCGGAACTCTTCGCGGGCCTGGACGAACTCCTGGCGGCCGACGGCGTCTTCGTCTTCGAGGACCCGTACTTCGGTGAAATCGTCGGGCGTACCGCCTTCGACCAGTTCTACGACGAGCACCGCTGCTACTTCACCGCGACCTCCGTACGGGCCCTGGCCGAACGGTTCGGATTCCGGCTCGTCGGCATCGAACGGCTGCCGGTCCACGGCGGCCAGCTCCGCTACACCCTGGCCCGCGCCGGCCGCCGCGCCCCCGCCCCGGCCGTCGCGGACATCCTGGCCGAGGAGGAGGCCCGGGGACTGACGGACCCGGCGGTCCTGGCCGCCTTCGCGGACCGGGTGGACCGGGTACGCAGGGACCTGGTGGCCCTCCTCGAAGAGCTGCGCGCCGCGGGCCGCACCGTCGCCGGCTACGCGGCCACGGCCAAGAGCTGCACGGTGACCACCTACTGCGGCCTCGGTCCGCACCTGGTCCCGTACGTCTGCGACTCCACCCCGGCCAAGCAGGGCAGGCTGACCCCCGGCGCCCGCATCCCGGTCCGCCCGCCTGCCGCCTTCGGCGCGCCCTACCCGGACCACGCGCTGCTGTTCGCGTGGAACCACGCGGCGGAGATCATGGCCAGGGAACAGGCGTTCCGGGCCGCGGGCGGGCGCTGGATCCTGTACGTCCCGGAGGTGCACGTGGTGTGAGGGCGGGGCGTGCGGGCGGGGTGCCGGGCCGCACCAGGCACGGCGCCCCGCCCGCCGTCACCGCGCCAGCTTCTCCAGCCGTGGCACGACGGCGGCGGGGGAGGGCAGGGCCGCCGTCTCGGCGCGCACCTCGGCCGCCGCGGCCGGCATGTCCTCGTCCGCGAGCAGGCGGCGCAGCAGGCCGGCGTCGACCTCCTCCGGGGTGCTGACCATGCCGACGCCCCGTGCGCACAGGATCCGCGCCACCTCGAAGTCGTCGGCGCCGCCCGGCAGCACCAGGTGACGGACGCCCGCGCCGAGCCCGGCCAGCGTGGTGCCGTTGCCGCCGTGGTGGATCATCGCGGTGCAGGTCGCCAGCAGCGCGGTCAGCGGCAGCCAGCCCTCGGCCCGTACGTTGGCGGGCAGGTCACCCAGTTCGCGGGGGTCGGCGTCGCCGAGCGCCAGGACGAACTCGGCGTCCACCGCGCCGGCCGCCCGGACCACGGTACGCAGCTCGCCGACACCGTTCAGCTGCGGGCGCAGCGTGCCGAGGGTGACCGCGACCCGGGGCCGCGCCGGGCGGCCCAGCAGCCAGGGCGGCAGTACCGCGCCGGTGGTGTACGGAAGCGCGCGCATGGGCCAGCCGCCCAGGTCGTACGTGGCGATGCTGGGCGGCCGGGTGTCGATCGTCGCGGCGGCCGGGGGCCGTCCGGTCAGGCCGTGGCGCCGGTACGCGGCGGCCAGCCACGGGCCGAACCGGTCGCTGATCCGGCGGAAGTGGTGGCAGCTGATGCTGTGCTCGACCGCAGGCACCCCGAGCACGGCCGCCACCAGCGGCCCCGCGCCCTGGAGTTCGGTGTACAGGACGAGGTCCGGCCGCCACGCCCGGGCGACCTCGACGGTCCGCTCCACGGTGGCCTCGGAGGTCCTGGCGAAGAGTTCGGCCGCCAGCGTGACGGCCTCGGGCGAGTCCGTACGGAACCGGTCGAACGTCATCCGCCGTTCGGCCAGCAGTCGCCCGAAGATCTCCTCGGTGTCGGCGTGGGGCGCGGAGTCGAAGGCGTGCAGTCCGGCGCGCGCCACGTGTTCGCCGGAGGCGCCGGGGGTCGCGAACAGGACGTCGTGCCCCGCGGCGCGCAGCGCCTGCGCCAGCGCGATGGGCGGGAAGACGTGCCCCGCTCCGTGGGACGTGGTCACCAGGACGCGCATCGGTCGGCTCTCCCTCTCTCGTACCGGACGGTCAGCGCGCCGATTCGACGGCCTTGCGCAGCGCGCCGGCCACCGTGCGGACATCGGCGTCGGTGAGCCCCGGGTGCAGCGGCAGGCACAGCGTCTCCTCGGCGGCCTGTTCCGCGCCGGGCAGGTCCGGGCCGCCGGTCCCGAAGGCGGGGACCTTGTGCAGCGGCGCGTAGCGGAAGGTCGTGTAGATGCCGTCGCGGAACAGCGCGGAGGCCACCTGGTCGCGCAGCCGGGCGGCCATCTGCACCCAGTAGAAGAAGTACGAGGACCGGTGTCCGGCGGGCAGCCCGGGAGGCAGCCGCACCGCGTCGAATCCGGCCAGCTCCCGGTCGTACAGCTCGACGATCTCTTTGCGGCGGGCGATGAACGCGGGCAGCCTGCGCAGCTGCACGGTGCCGATCGCCGCGGTGAGGTCGTTGCCGATCTCCCGGCGGCCCGGCTCCGGCACGTCCAGCTCCCACCAGCGGTGCGAGACCTTCGCGTAGCCCAGTCCGGTCGGCCGGACCAGGCCGTGGTACGCCAGCCGGCGCGCCCGGGCGGCGAGCCCGGCGTCGCGTACGTGCAGCATCCCGCCGTCGCCGGTGGTCAGCACCTTGGCCGCGTCGAAGCTCCACATCGCCAGGTCGCCGAAGGTGCCGACGGCCCGCCCGCCGACGCGGGAGGCCACCGAGCAGGCGCAGTCCTCGACCAGGGTGAGGCCTGCCGCGCGGCAGCGGTCGGCGATCCGCACGATGTCGCCGGGGTAGCCGCCGTAGTGCAGCACCACGACCGCTTTCGTGCGGGGGGTGACGGCGGCCTCGACGTCCTCGGCGGACGGGTTGAGGGTGCGGGCGTCCACGTCGCAGAAGACCGGGCGGCCGCCGGCCCGTACGACGGCGTTGGCGGCGGCGACGAAGCTGGGCGAGGGCAGCACCACCTCGTCGCCGGGCCGGAGCCCCAGCAGTTCGGTGGCCAGGAACAGGCCCGCCGTACCCGAGTTGACGAACAGCACCTGCTCCGGCCGCGTGCCGAGGTGGGCGGCGAAGGCGGCCTCGAAGGCCGTGCTGCGCGGCCCGTGGCCGAGCCATCGGTCGGCGAACACCTCGGCGACGGCGGCCAGTTCGTCGTCGCCGGCCTGTGGCTGGAAGAGGTCGATCATGCCGGGGCCTCGTTTCCTCGAAGGGGCGGCGTATCTCGGTGCCGAGTGTTCTGCGGGCCGAGGGGTGAAAGAAGCGCCCGGGTCCGGCCCGAACGGGCCATGGCCCGTTCGGGCCGGACGGCGCGCCTTTCCCGCGCGCGGTGGCGGCGCGAGAGTCGGGACGGCAGCGACTTTCCCGTCGACATGACACGTTCTTGAACTCTCAAGTACTGTCGCTGTCACCGCGCACGGGCCGACCGGTCCGGCGCGCCGCCTTCCGGAGAGGAACCATGACGTCCCAAGCCGTCCACGCGTCCGGTCCGACCGACGACGCCCCTGACGACACCCGGCCCTGGACGACGGCCGCACCCGGCCCCTTCGGCGTCCTGATCACCGCGACCGGGCCCGGCACCCCGGTCACCGCCGTCCCCGTACCGTGGCTGCGCGACCTGGCCCGCCGTCACCACCTGGTCGCCCTGCGGGGATTCACCGCTCCCGCCGGCCCCGAGGCGCTCGACGCCTACGCGCGCACCTGGGGCGAGGTGATGGAGTGGCCGTTCGGCACGGTCTTCGACGTCCGCGCCCACCAGGACCCCGAGGACCACGTCTTCGACACCGGCTTCATGCCGCTGCACTGGGACGGGATGTACGTCGACTTCGTACCCGAGTTCCAGGTCTTCCACTGCGTCGCGGCCCCCGGGGCGGCCGACGGCGGCGGCACGCTCTTCTGCGACACCACCCGCGTCCTCGCCGACGCCGACCCCGAGACCCTGGAGCGCTGGCGCGGCCTGACCCTGCGCTACCGCAACGCCAAGGTCTCCCACTACGGCGGACTCGTCGTCTCACCCCTGGTCGAACCGCACCCCGACGCCGGATTCCCGGTCATGCGGTTCCTCGAACCGGTGCCGGACGGCGAACACATCATCAACCAGCCCGAGGTGCACATCGACGGGCTGGACGGTGCGGAGGAGGCCGCCGAACTGGCCGCCATCCGCGACGCCGCGTACGACCCGCGGCACGTGTACGTGCACGCCTGGCAGCAGGACGACATCGTCGTCGCGGACAACTACACCCTGCTGCACACCCGGGTGCCCTACCGCCGCGGACTGCCGCGCCACCTGCGCCGCGTCCACGTCCTGGGCGACCCCCCACTGCCCAGCCACCTCCACGACCAGCAGGGCAGTGAGCGGGGGACCGCATGACCGTGACCTACGAGCAGCACGCCGAGGGCCAGGAGCAGGGGGAGGACGAGGGGGACGCCGCGTACGCGGCCCGCACGGAGCAGTACTGTGCCCGGATCCTGGAACTGCTCCTGCCGCACCGTCGCCCCGTGGGCGCGCCGGCGGACACGCGGGCCGACGGCGGCGACGGCGCCGACCAGGCCGGCGTACGGGGCCACGACAACCACCTTCCGGAGGAGTGCTTCGCCGAACAGCTCACCCAGATCCGCGGGTTCGTGGCCCGCCGGGAGCCGGTACTGCTGACCCTGCCGGCGTTCCCCTGCAAGTCGCCCAACCCCGCCAAGGTCGTCGGCCACCTGCCCGACCTCGGCGAACTGCTCTCGCTGCGTTTCCTGGACGACCTGTGCGCCGGGATCGGCGCGGTCTACCCGCCCGGCGCCCGGCTGCTGATCTGCTCGGACGGGCATGTCTTCGGCGACCTGATACGGGTGCCGGACGCGCACATCGACGCGTACGGCAAGGCGCTGCGCGACATGATCGAGACCAACGGCCTGCGGCACATCGACACCTTCGGCCTCGGCCACGTCTACGACGGCCGCAGCTACGACGAGAAGCGGGCGCTGCTGGAGGAGGACTACGCACAGAGCGTCGAGGAACTGCGGGCGGAGGTACGGGCCGGCGGACCGGCGCTCAGCCACTACCGCGGCACGATCCGGTTCCTGGTCGAGGACACCGCGGAGTGGACCGGCTCCAAGGCCCAGTTGCAGCGCGAGTGCCGCAGCCGGGCGTACGGGGTCCTGCGGCGCAGCCGGGCATGGGGCGAGCTGATAGCCCACCACTACCGGCGGAGCGTACGGCTCTCCATCCACCCGCAGGCCTGCGGCTCGGCCAAGTTCGGGATCGCGCTGCTGGAGGCGGCGGACAACTGGCTCACGCCCTGGCACGCCGTCGTCGTGCAGACCGGCACCGACCGCTTCCGGCTGATGAAGCGGCACGAGGCCGAGCGGGTGGGGATTCCGGCGGGCCCGAGCTGGCGCCCGAGCCACTACATCGCGTCGGAACTGTTCGGCGTGGCGAGCTGACCGTCCCGCTCCCGATGCGGACCGCCCTGCCGCCGGTACGGGCGGTCCGCCCAGCACGCGCACGCCGCCGTGCAAGCCGTGAGCAGCACCCCGGCCAGGCACCAGCCGGCCAGTACGTCCAGTGGCCAGTGGTAGCCGCGGCGCACCAGGCCGATGCCGACCGCCAGGTTCAGCAGCCCTACGGTGGCTGCGAGGGCGGCCGGCGTCGGCCTGGTGCGCCGTTCCGGGCGGCGGGCCCACGGTGCGGCGAGCAGCAGGGCCACCGCCCCGTACGCGACGGCTGCCGTCGCCCCATGCCCGGACGGGAAGAAGCCGCCGTGCGCGCCGCCCGCCGTCTCCGGCGGTCCCGGCCTGGCGAGCCATGTCTTCAGGGGCACCACCAGCGCGGGCAGCACGGCCATCGTCACGACGGCGGCCAGGGGCGGCAGCCACCAGCGTGGTGCGGCCGTCCGCCGTCCGCGCCAGGCCGCGTACAGCGCGGCGAGCGCCAGCACGGGCAGTGCGACGACCGTGTTGCCGAGGTCGGCGAAGAATTCCGCCAGGGGCGTGGGGACGGGGCCGTGGACCACGGCGCGGCCGAGGTGTTCGTCCGACGCGCGCAGCGGACCGCCGGCGGCGACCTGCCAGGCGAGGACCGCGAAGAGCGCGGCGCAGAGCACGCCCACCCACAGCAGGGGGCGGAAGACAGAGGCAGGCCGCCTCGGAACAGGGGGGGTGGTTCCGAGACGGCCGCGCTGACCGGAGTGCCGCGCGCCCCGGGGGGTCTGGGGCGGGCGGCCGTCCGATCGGTGAGGATCCCCGGGGCGCGGGGCCCCGGATTCGTGCGCCAAGGCACGGCCTGGCCGCAGCTGGGGAAGCGTCGGCCGGGCGTCGCTCACAGTCTCCTGTGAGCGGGGTGTTTCTCTCATCTGCAGAAACCGTACGGCAGGGAAGCGGGGCCGGACACCCGGATCACCTGCCCGCCATGGGCCCCGCACACATTCTTCACGACCTGCCTCCGGTCACCTCGGGTCACAGCGTCGCGAGCGCACTCTCGATGATGTCCAGGCCCTCGTTCAGCAGGTCCTCGCCGATGACCAGCGGCGGCAGGAAGCGCAGCACGTTGCCGTACGTGCCGGTGGTCAGCACCAGCAGGCCCTCCTGGTGGCACGCCGCCGCCAGCGCCGCGGTCGCCTTCGGGTTCGGCTCCTTGGAACCGGACTCCACCAGCTCGATGGCGATCATCGCGCCCCGGCCGCGGACCTCGCCGATGATGTCGTGCTTCTCGGCCATCGCCTCCAGGCGCGGCTTCATGATCTCGCCGATCCGCCGAGCCTTCGCGTTCAGGTCCAGCTCGCGCATGGTCTCGATGGCGCCGAGCGCCGCCGCGCAGGCGACCGGGTTGCCGCCGTAGGTGCCGCCGAGGCCGCCCGCGTGCGCCGCGTCCATCATCTCGGCGCGGCCGGTGACGGCGGCCAGCGGCAGGCCGCCCGCGATGCCCTTGGCGGTCGTGATCAGGTCCGGAACGATGTTCTCGTCCTCGCACGCGAACCACTGGCCGGTACGGCAGAAGCCGGACTGGATCTCGTCCGCGACGAAGACGATGCCGTTGTCCTTCGCGAACTGCGCGATGGCGGGCAGGAAGCCCTTGGCCGGCTCGATGAAGCCGCCCTCACCGAGCACCGGCTCAATGATGATCGCGGCCACGTTCTCCGCGCCGATCTGCTTGGTGATCTGCGAGATGGCCTGGTCCGCGGCCTCCTGGGCGCAGTTCTCCGGGCCGGTCAGCCAGCGGTAGGGGTAGGCCAGCGGCACCCGGTAGACCTCGGGCGCGAACGGGCCGAAGCCGTGCTTGTACGGCATGTTCTTCGCGGTCAGCGCCATCGTCAGGTTCGTCCGGCCGTGGTAGCCGTGGTCGAAGACGACGACCGCCTGGCGCTTGGTGTACGCGCGGGCGATCTTGACGGCGTTCTCGACGGCCTCGGCGCCCGAGTTGAACAGCGCCGACTTCTTGGCGTGGTCGCCCGGGGTCAGCTCGGCGAGCTGCTCGCAGACCTCCACGTACGGCTCGTACGGCGTGACCATCACACAGGTGTGGGTGAAGTCCGCGAGCTGCGCGGTGGCGCGGCGCACCACGGCCTCCGCGCTGTTGCCGACCGAGGTCACGGCGATGCCGGAGCCGAAGTCGATGAAGGAGTTGCCGTCGACGTCCTCCAGGATGCCGCCGCCCGCGCGCTTGGCGAAGACGGGCAGCACCGCCCCTACACCACCGGCCACCGTGGCCTGCTTGCGGGCCCACAGCTCCTGGGACTTGGGGCCGGGGATCGCGGTGACGACGCGACGCTCCTGGGGGAGGGCGGGGCCTCCGGACAGTTCGGTCATGGCAGTCTCCTGGGGGTGGAACGGGACGTACTGAAGGGGTTGTGCTCGCAGGCTAGGGGGAGGAGCGGGACGTCGGCATGTTCCGTTCGGGAGAAGTGCGCGTGTTGCGTTGTCCGCACCGGACATAGCGGCGCGGTGCGGCCAGTAGATTGAGCGGCGGCGTACGCAGTGGACAGCAGGCGCGCGGACGGGCCGTACCCGCACCGCGCCCGCACGTCTCAAGGGGGACGAGGGGCACCGGATGGACACCGAGGGCACGCAGCACGACGCACCGCACACCCGCACCGACCGCCCCGTGCCCCGCCCAGCGGCACCACCGGTCCCGTCCGTCCCGCCGGCCCCCAGCAGGCCGCCGGTGCCGCCGGCGCCGCCCGCCGCCCACGAGGACGGCACGTTCCTGCGCTGGCTGCGCGCCCCACGCCGGGCCGCCGCGCCCGGCATCTGGACGTACGGACACGTACCGAAGCCGGAGGAGGCCCCCGACCGGGTGCCGACCCGGCAGCTCGTCACCGGCGCGCTGATCTCGTTCCTGTGCGGCTGGCTGCTGTGGTCCCTGCTGTGGAACGGCTACCTCGGCCCGTACTGGATCTACCCGCTGCTGCTGCTCACGCCCGACTCCTGGCGCTCGGCCGGCGGCGACAAGATGATCTTCGTCTGGCTGACCTACCTGTATTACGCCCTGGTCCTGGCCGCCCTCGTGGTGATCTTCGGGCGCCTCGGACGCTGGCGGGAACTGGGGCGGCGCTGCCTGGGGCCGGTGCTGCGCCGCGCCCGGGAGCGCGGTCCCGAGGCCGTACCGGAGCCGCAGGAGGACCGCGCCCAGTGGCCCGCCCTGCGCACGGGCGGCGCACCCGACGCCGCCGACAAGCTCGCCGCAGAAACCTTCGCCGGGCGCCTGAACGACGTCGACGTGGCCCGCATCGAGCGCGCCTGGCAGTCCGTGCGCTCCGGCAACAACTCCCTCGCCTCCTTCACCGACACCGTCCTGCGCCACGGCGCCGCCGCCTGCGCCCACCCCTCCGGCCTGCGCGACCTGCCCGCCCGTACGGCCCACCACGACCTGCTCGCCCACCAGGTACGCATCGGCACCGCCACCGACCACCCACGCAACCCCCACCAGCACCGCGGTACGGGCTTCGCCCTCGACCCGGCGCTGCTCGGCACCTCCCTGCTGGCCGTCGGCCCGCCCGGCTGCGGCAAGACCACCCGCGTGGTGCGGCCCGTGGTGGAGGCCATGTGCCTCCAGGCGCTGACCGGGCGGAGCGCCGTGGTCGCCGTCGGCGCGGCCGGCTCCGCGCTCGGCCCCGACGACGCGTTCGACGTGGTCGTACGGATCGGCGCCCCCGGAGCGGACCACGACCTCGACCTGTACGGCGGCACCACCGACCCCGACGAGGCGGCCGGCATCCTCGCCGAAGCCCTGGTCGGCGACCTGGCCGCCACCCTGCCCGGCGGCGACAGCCGGCGCGCCGCGACCGCCCTCGGTCAGCTGCTCGGACCGTTCCGCGCCGCGCACGGCCGCTTCCCGTCCGTACCGGAACTGCGTGAACTCCTCGACGGCGCGGAGACCGCGCTCACCGCGCTGCGCACCGCGCTGAAGACCACCGAGTCCCACGCGCTGCTGCGCGAACTCGACGCCCGCGCGCGGCAGGCGGGCCGCCCCGGCGACATCGGCGACCTCCTCGCCGACCGCGTCGCCCTCCTCGACCGCCCCGCCTTCGTGCACTGCTTCGACCCCCGCGGCGGCGACCAGCAGCTCTCCCTGCGCGCCCTCGACCGCCCGCTGCGCGTCCGCATCGACCTGCCCGAACGGGGCCACGCCGAGGCGTCACGCATCCTGGCCCGGCTGGTGCTCGCCCAGTTCACCGAGTGCGCGGCCGCCCGCGGCGACCGCTCGCTCTTCGCCTGCCTGGTGCTCGACGACGCGGCGCACACCGTCACCGCCGAGTCGTTGCGCGGCCTGCAGCGGCTGCGTGCCGCCAACGCGGGCGTGCTGCTGACCCTGCGCTCCCTCGACGACGTCCCGGAGACGCTGCGCAGCGCGCTGCTGGGCGCGGTGGGCTGCCGGATGGCGTTCGCGGGTGTGACGACCTGGGACGGGGCGCGGTTCGCCGAGGTATGGGGCAAGGAGTGGGTCGAGACGCGGGACGTGACCGACCGGCAGATCATCGCCGAGGGCGCCGCGATGAAGGCGTTCCACCTCTTCCGCCACCTGGTCACCGGCAAGGCCGCCACCGCCAAGGCCGTCACCGTCCGCACCGTCGAACGCGAACGCTGGTCCGCCTCCGACCTGGCCAACTCCGTCCCCCCGGGACACGCGGTGCTGTCGGTGACGTCGGTACGGGGGGAGCATGCGCCGCCGGTGCTGGTGGATCTTCGGGGATAGGGGCGGGTGGTCAGTCGTCGGACGTGGCGGGGCTCGCGATCCGCTTCACGGCCAGTCCGGTGATCCGCGACACGGCTTCGTAGTCGCGGTCGTCGTGCAGCACGATGAGTCCTTCCCGCTCCGCCGTGGCGGCCACCAGCAGATCGACGGCGCCGGCGGAGCGGTGGAGTCCTGACTCGGTGAGTTGCTGCTGGAGTTTTTGTGCCCGCTCGAATACCTGCTCGGGCATCGGCACCCAGGAGAACAGCTCGCGCAGCAGTTCCTGCTTCTCCAGGCGATCGGCCAGCGACCGGGCGGAATACAGGAACTCCAGTTCCACGACCGGGCACAGCGCGATGATCCCGTTGGTGATCTGCTGATGCCACCGCTCACGAAGTGGTCTGCCGAGAATCCGGAACAGCCCGGAAGTGTCGATCAGGTAGAGGGCGCTGCTGGTCACGGACGGTAGGCCGTCTTGTTGTCGATGTACTCGTCGAAGTCTCCGCGGTCGGCCATCTCGCCGAGCCGCTCCAGAGCGCGGGCACGAGCTATCCGCCGAGTCGCCTCACGCAGGGCAGTGTTGACCGTGTCCTTCTTCGTCTTCGTGCCGAAAACCTGGGCCGCCTGCTCCAGCGCCTCGTCGTCGATGTCCACCAGCATCTTGGTCATACGATCGCCTCCTGGATATATCAAGAATGTATCCAGGATATCCATAGGCTTCAACCCCTCCCCTTACCCCACCACTGAGGCAGAATCGGCAGCGACCGTTCATACGGGACGGCGAAGACCCCGACCGCCGCCAGCACGCCCGCCCGCCGACGCCCCACCGAAGGTCTCATGCCGCACACGCTCGCCTCCCTGGCCCACCACTCCGCGCTCAAGCTGTCGGTGCTCGCGGGCGGGGACCGGCTGGACACCCCGGTGCGCTGGGCGCACGCCAGCGAGCTGATCGACCCGGTGCCGTACATGGAAGGCGGCGAGCTGCTGCTCATCACCGCCCTCAAGCTGGACGCCGAGGACCCGGAGACGGCCCGCAGGTATGTGCGGCGGGTCGCGGGCGCCGGGGTCGTCGGGCTCGGTTTCGCGGTCGGCGTCAATTACGAGGACGTGCCGGACGCGCTGGTCACCGCCGCGGCCGAGGAAGGGCTGCCGCTGCTGGGCGTGCCCCGCAGCACCCCGTTCATCGCCATCAGCAAGGCCGTCTCCGCCGCGGTCGCCGCCGACCAGTACCGCGCCGTGACCGAGGGCTTCGAGGCCCAGCGCGAGCTGACCCGGGCCGCCCTCGGCACCGAGGGACCGGCCGAGCTGCTGGCCCGCCTCGCCGCGCACCTCAAGGGGTGGGCCGCGCTGTACGACGCGTCCGGCACGGTGGTCGCGGCAGCTCCCGACTGGGCCGCGCGCCGCGCGGCGCGGCTCGGCGGCGACGTGGGGCGGCTGCGCGAGCGCCCGGCCCCCGCCAGTTCCGTCGTCAGCGACGCCGAGGGCGACGACCGCGTCGAACTGCAGTCCCTGGGCACCGGCCGCCGCGCCCGCGGCGTCCTCGCGGTCGGTACGGGCGCGCCGCTGGGCACCGCCGAGCGCTTCGCCGTGCACTCCGCCGTCGCCCTGCTGACCCTGACCACCGAGCGCTCCCGCGCGCTCCAGGAGGCCGAGCAACGGCTCGGCGCCGCGGTGCTGCGGATGCTGCTGGCCGGTGAGCCGGACCATGCGCGGGCGGTCGCGGGCCGGCTGTACGGCGGGCTCTTGGACGCACCGTTCCGGGTCGTGGTCGCCGAACCGATGGCCGCGGCCGGCGAGGAGTCCGGTGACGCGGTGCCCGCCCTGGACGCGCTCGCCGACGCCATGGAGTCGGCGGCGGCCCGTACCGGCGAGGCGGTGCTGGCCGTACCGGAGGGCACCCGGCTGGTCGTGCTGGCGGCCGACGGCGGCGCCGCCGTCGAGGCGTGCGCCGAGCATGCCGCCGTGGCCGAGGCGCGGTACGGCGGGCAACCGGCGCCACGCGGGCGCACGGGGCGGGACGGGGCCGGGCGGACCGCCGGAGGGCTGGCCGTCGGCCTGTCCGCACCGTCCGGGCCGCGGGACGCCGCGCACGCCCACCGCCAGGCCGAACAGGCGCTGTCCGTGGCCCGCCGGCGCGGCCGGGTGCTGGTCGAGCACGAGGACGTGGCGGCCGGATCGGTGCTGCCGCTGCTGGCCGACGACGCCGTACGGGCCTTCGCCGACGGCCTGCTGCGCGCCCTGCGGGACCACGACGCCACCGGCCGCGGCGATCTGGTGGCCTCCCTGCACGCCTGGCTGTCCCGGCACGGCCAGTGGGACGCGGCCGCCGCCGACCTGGGCGTGCACCGGCACACGCTGCGCTACCGGATGCGGCGGGTGGAGGAGATCCTCGGCCGCTCGCTGGACGATCCGGACGTACGGATGGAGCTGTGGCTGGCGCTGAAGGCGACGGCGGCGGTCGCGGAGCCGTACGGGGGCGAGCCGGGGGAGCAGCTGTAGGAGCGGGCGGCGCCCCGTCGCGGGGAAGGGGCGCCCCGTTGCAGGAGGGAAGCGGTGCCCCGTACGCCAATGCGGCGGGCGGCACCGTACGACTACTCCGCGCCGGACAAACACCGCGGCCGCACCCCGCCCCTACGGTGGACCCAGGCCCGACAGGGCCGTCCGTACCACCCCCACTTCGGAAGGGCCGGGATCCACTGTGACTTCTCCCACCGCCTTTTGGCTCGCCGGTCGCCAGGCCACCGGCGAGGACACCTTCGACGTCACCTCGCCCTGGGACGGCCGTCTCGTCGGCACGGTGAGCGTTCCCACCGAGGCCCAGACCGAGGAGGCCGTCGCGGCCTCCGTCGCCGTGCAGGAAGAGTTCGCCGCCACCCCCGCGCACGTGCGGGCCGCGGCGCTGGACCACGTGCAGCGGCGCCTGGTGGAGCGCACGGAGGAGATCGCCCGGCTCATCTCCGCCGAGAACGGCAAGCCCATGAAGTGGGCCCGCGGCGAACTCGGCCGCGCCGTGTCCGTCTTCCGCTTCGCGGCCGAGGAGGCCCGCCGCTTCAACGGCGGCGACGCGCAGCGCCTGGACACCGACGCGGGCGGCGCCGGCCGGCTCGCCCTGACCCGCCGCTTCCCGCGCGGCACGGTGCTGGGCATCGCGCCCTTCAACTTCCCGCTCAACCTCTGCGCCCACAAGATCGCCCCGGCCGTCGCGGCCGGCGTGCCGATCATCCTCAAGCCGGCCCCGGCCACCCCGCTGTCCGGCCTGATCCTCGGCGAGCTGCTGGCCGAGACGGACCTGCCGGCCGGCTCCTGGTCGATCCTGCCGGTCACCAACGACCGGATGCCGGCGCTGGTGCAGGACGAGCGGCTGCCGGTGATCTCCTTCACCGGATCCGAGAAGGTCGGCTACGCGATCATGGACTCGGTGCCGCGCAAGCACTGCACCCTCGAACTGGGCGGCAACGGCGCGGCCGTGGTGCTGGCGGACTACGCCTCCGAGGCCGACCTGGACTGGGCGGCGCAGCGCATCGCCACCTTCTCCAACTACCAGGGCGGCCAGTCCTGCATCTCCGTGCAGCGGGTGATCGCCGACGCCTCGGTCTACGACCGGCTGGTGCCGAAGATCGTGGCTGCCGTCAACGCGCAGGTCACCGGCGACCCGTCGGACGACGCGACCGAGGTCGGCCCGCTGGTCAGCGAGGACGCCGCCAAGCGCGTCGAGGCGTGGGTGGACGAGGCGGTCGGCGCGGGCGCCAAGCTGCTCGCGGGCGGCAAGCGGGACGGCGCCTCCTACGCGCCGACCGTGCTGGAGGACGTGCCGGCCGGCGCGACGCTGGCCTGCGAGGAGGTCTTCGGTCCGGTCCTGAGCCTGACGAAGGTGGACGGCGAGGAGGCGGCGTTCGCGGCCGTCAACGACTCCAAGTACGGCCTGCAGGCGGGCGTGTTCACGCACGACGTGCAGACCGCCTTCCGGGCGCACCGTGCGCTGGAGGTCGGCGGCGTCATCATCGGCGACGTGCCGTCCTACCGCGCGGACCAGATGCCGTACGGCGGCGCCAAGCAGTCCGGCGTGGGGCGCGAGGGCGTGCGCTTCGCGATGGAGGACTACACGTACGAGCGGGTGCTCGTGCTGACCGGGCTGAACCTCTAGGAGCGGCCTGCCGCGCGCCGCTGCCCGGCGGCGCGCGGACAGCGAGCAACGCGCTCCGGCACCCTGTCCCGGAGCGCGTTGCCTCCCCCGTTCCCCCGTGCGGTGGTGCCGTGCTCTCCCCCGTGCCCCCGCACTCTTGTGGTGGTGTTCCGACCGTACGCGCCCGCCGCGCGCCGGGGCGTCCCGTCACGGGTGGAAAACCGGGTGTGACTTCCGCGGTAGCGCGCTCCGTACGCGTACAACTTCCGTGGTACGCGGACGGACTCCTCCTGGCCGACGACCCGCCGTGTCCGCCGGGTTACGCTGCGGACGTGCGCATGGGCGGGGTGGCAGGGGAGGTGCGACGGCGGGTGAGGAGGGCCCCGCCGCTGACCCTCGACGCGGCCGTCGCGGCCGGTTTCGCCACCGTCTCCCTGCTGCTCGGCCACGACAACGTACCCGTCGGCTGGGAGCGCCTGGACGCTCTCGGCAACGCGCTGACCTGCCTGATCAACCTGCTGATCGTGGCCCGCAGGCGAGCCCCCGTCGCCGTCTGCCTGGCCGTCTTCGCGCTCTGGACCGGCTACATCGCGCTGGACTACTGGCCCGTCGTCAACAGCCTGGCCGGCCTGATGGCCCTCTACACCGTCGCCGCCCACCGCCCGCCACGCGTCGCCGCCGGCTGCTCCGTGCTGCTGGTGCTGCTGTGGAACTTCGCCGGGCTGACGGGGCACGAGAGCTCCTGGGCGACCACACTCGGCCAGAGCATCCTCTACCCTGCGATCCTGTGCTGGTTCGGCAACGTCGCCCGCACCTCCGCCGAGCGCAACGTCCGCCTCACCGAGATGGCCGGACAGCTCCGCCGCGAACAGGAGGAGAACGCCCGCCGCGCGGTCGCCGAGGAACGCGTACGCATCGCCCGCGAACTGCACGACGTGGTCGCCCACCACATGTCCGTGATCTCCGTGCAGGCCGGGCTGGCCGGGTACGTCTTCACCTCCGACCCGGACACCGCCCGCCGCGCGCTGGACACCATCGCCGGAACCAGCGGCGAAGCCCTGGAGGAGATGCGGCGGCTGCTCGCCGTGCTGCGCGTGGACCCGCGGGAGATGGCGGGCGGAGCGGCCGCCGTGGACCGCCGGGAGACGGGCGAGGGCGAGACGGCCGACGCCTACGAGCCGGCGCCGGGCCTCGACCGGATCGAGACCGTCGTCGCCCGGGTGCGGACCGCGGGCCTGCCGGTCGCGCTGCGCACCACGGGGGAGCGGCGGCCGTACGCGCCGGGGCTGGAACAGTGCGCCTACCGCGTCGTCCAGGAAGCTCTGACCAACGCCCTCAAGCACGCCGGGGCCGCCCATGTCGAGGTGCGTATCGACCACGGCGCCGACCGCCTCACCGTCGACGTACGCGACGACGGCAGCGCCTCGGACGCACCCGCACCACGCGCCCCGCGGCCGGCGGCCCCGTCTCCGCCGCCGGCATTCCGCCATGTCTCCACCGGACACGGGTTGATAGGGATGCGCGAGCGGGCCAGGATTTACGGCGGCAGTCTGCGCGCCGGTCCTCTTCCGGGCGGCGGCTTCCAGGTGCTGCTCACCCTGCCGGTCCATCCCGCGGCGGGCCCGGCACCGCCGGGGAAAGGGACGACAGAGCATGATCAGGGTGCTGGTGGCCGATGACCAGGTCCTCATCCGGGCCGGCGTCGCCGCCCTGTTGCGGGCCGCGCCCGACGTCGAGGTGGTCGGCGAGGCGTCGGACGGCGAGGAGGCGGTCCGGCTGGCCGCCGAACACCGACCCGACGTCATCCTCATGGACATCCGGATGCCCGGGGTCAGCGGCATCACGGCCACCGAACGCATCCTGCGCGCCGCTGCCGAGACCGGCGGACCGGCCCCGCACGTCGTGGTCCTGACCACCTTCGACCTGGACGAGTACGTGTACGCGGCGCTGCGCGCCGGAGCCAGCGGCTTCCTCCTGAAGGACACCCCGCCGCAGCGGCTGCTCTCGGCCATCGCCACCGTCGCGGGCGGCGACATGCTCTTCGCGCCGAGCGTGACCCGCCGGCTGGTCGAGGCGTACGCCCAGCGGCTGGACGAGCCCGCCCAGGAGGCCGCGGACGGGCCGGAGTCCCTCCAGGCGCTCACCGCCCGTGAACTGGAGGTGCTGCGGCACACCGCCAAGGGGCTGTCCAACCCGGAGATCGCCGAGCGGCTGGTGATCAGCGAGGCCACCGTGAAGACCCACCTGAACCGGACGATGGCCAAACTGGGCCTGTGCAGCCGGGCCCAGGCCGTGGTGCTGGCGTACGAGACGGGGCTGGTGACGCCGGGGGCACGGTGAGGGGGCATGGGGCGGGCGGGGCGCCGTCCGCCCCGTTCCGTGCCGCGAAGTCTGGTGCAAGTCGAACGGAACGGGTAGAGACTCACAAGTAGCACTGGCCGGTAGCCGGACGGCGGCGGGACGCCCTACGCCTGCCGGCCCGGCGCGGACCGTACGGAACGCGGACCGCGCCCCGTCGGCCGCACCGCACGGTCCCGCAGACCGCCGACCCACTCCGAGACCCGACTCCGCGGCGAGGTGAGCCCCTCATGACCGCTCCATCCACCCGCAATGTGTCCGAGCGCGAGGCCCGGCAGGTCGCCGAGGCCGCCCGCGAGCAGGACTGGCGCAAGCCCAGCTTCGCCAAGGAACTGTTCCTGGGCCGCTTCCGGCTCGACCTCATCCACCCGCACCCCACCCCCGCCGACGAGGACGCCCAGCGCGGTGAGGAGTTCCTCGCCAAGCTCCGCGACTTCTGCGAGACGAAGATCGACGGCGCCCGCATCGAGCGCGAGGCGCAGATCCCGGACGAGACGATCGACGGTCTCAAGGAGATCGGCGCGCTCGGCATGAAGATCGACACGAAGTACGGCGGCCTCGGCCTCACCCAGGTCTACTACAACAAGGCGCTCGCCCTCGCCGGCTCCGCCAACCCGGCCATCGGCGCGCTGCTCTCCGCGCATCAGTCCATCGGCGTACCGCAGCCGCTGAAACAGTTCGGCACCCAGGAGCAGAAGGACACCTTCCTGCCGCGCTGCGCCCGTACGGACATCTCCGCCTTCCTGCTGACCGAACCGGACGTGGGTTCCGACCCGGCCCGGCTGGCGACCACCGCGGTGCCGGACGACGGCGGCGATTACGTGCTCGACGGCGTCAAGCTGTGGACCACCAACGGCGTCGTCGCCGACCTCCTGGTCGTCATGGCGCGCGTCCCCAAGAGCGAGGGGCACAAGGGCGGCATCACGGCCTTCGTCGTGGAGGCCGCCGCCGAAGGCGTCACCGTCGAACACCGCAACGCCTTCATGGGCCTGCGCGGCATCGAGAACGGCGTCACCCGCTTCCACCGCGTACGGGTGCCGGCCGCCAACCGCATCGGGCCCGAGGGCGCCGGCCTGAAGATCGCGCTGACCACGCTCAACACCGGCCGCCTCTCGCTGCCCGCCATGTGCGTCGGCGCCGGCAAGTGGTGTCTGAAGATCGCCCGCGAGTGGTCGGCCGCCCGCGAGCAGTGGGGCAAGCCGATCGCCAGGCACGAGGCGGTCGGATCCAAGATCTCCTTCATCGCGGCCACCACCTTCGCCCTGGAGGCCGTGGTCGACCTCGCCTCCCAGATGGCCGACGAGGACCGCAACGACATCCGCATCGAGGCCGCGCTGGCCAAGCTGTACGGCTCCGAGATGGGCTGTCTGATGGCCGACGAACTCGTGCAGATCCGCGGCGGCCGCGGCTTCGAGACCGCCGCCTCGCTCGCCGCCCGCGGCGAGCGCGCCGTGCCCGCCGAGCAGATCCTGCGCGACCTGCGCATCAACCGCATCTTCGAGGGCTCCACCGAGATCATGCACCTGCTCATCGCCCGGGAGGCGGTGGACGCGCACCTGTCCGTGGCCGGCGACCTCATCGACCCGGACACATCGCTGTCCGACAAGGGCAAGGCCGCCGCCAAGGCCGGCACGTTCTACGCCCGCTGGCTGCCCAAGCTGGTCGCGGGCCCCGGCCAGCTGCCGCGCACGTACGCGGAGTTCGGCGACCTCGCCGGGCACCTGCGGTACGTGGAGCGCGCCGCCCGCAAGCTGGCCCGCTCCACCTTCTACGCCATGTCCCGCTGGCAGGGCCGGATGGAGACCAAGCAGGGCTTCCTCGGCCGGATCGTCGACATCGGCGCCGAGCTGTTCGCCATGAGCGCGGCCGTCGTACGGGCCGAGCACCTGCGCGCCACCGACGACCACGGCCGCGAGGCGCACCAGCTCGCCGACGTGTTCTGCTGGCAGGCCCGCATCCGCGTCGACGAACTCTTCGGCCGGCTGTGGACCAACACCGACGACCTGGACCGCAAGGTCGTCTCCGGCGTGCTCACCGGCACGTACACCTGGCTGGAGGAAGGCGTCGTGGACCCCAGCGACGACGGCCCGTGGATCGCCGACGCGACGCCCGGACCGACGACGAAGCAGAACGTCCACCGGCCGATCCGCTGACCCGCGCGGGGCGCGCTTCCCCGAGCCGTTCTAAAGGAACTGCCAGGTGAAGCGCGCCCCCGCGAAGTTCCGCGCGGCCAGGTCCGCCCGGGTGATCAGCCAGTACAGGGTGCCCTGGTGGACCCAGTCCATCCAGGCCCGCTCATCGCTGTCGAGCTGCGCGAGCAGCACCCAGTCGCCCGGATCCTCGTCCTCGCCGAGGTCGTCGAGGCCCACACCGCCCTGCACGGATATCGGATGGCCCCCGATGCGGTGCCGCACCGTGGGGTCGAGGTCCGCCAGCGCGTCCTCGAAGGCTTCCGCCCACTCCGGGAGATCGTCCAAGGACTCCGCACCCACCAGGTCCCCCAGCCAGAAATCCTCCCGGTCGGGAAACGTCGTCTCCGGCTCCGCCGACAGCCGGACCCGGTGGTACGGCTCGATGCCTTCCGGAGCCCCGCGCTCGGCCACCGGAGTGCCTTCAGGGACGTACAGCACGCGGGCGCCCTGCTGCCCCTCGGGCCCGAGCCCCGGCACCCCGTCGCCGTCCTGCCCCGGGCCGTAGGCCACGAAGAACAGCAGCGTGCCGTCCCCGGGCAGGGGTATGTCCAGCTCCACGCCGGCCTGAGCGGACAGCGCGGCCAGCGCGGACAGCGACACGGACGCCACGAACGCCAGCGGCCCGTTGCCCTCCCGCACCGGCCACGGCACGTCCGCCGGCAGCTCAGGGAGACCACCCAGGTGGCCGACCACCGGACCGGGCAGCGGGGCGCGGCGGTCGTCCGGGCGCGTCAGGCGCACCGCCGGACGCAGCAGCGCCGTCCAGCGCTCCGCCACGTCCGGGGGCAGGTGCTCGGCGGCCAGTCGCTCCGGCGGGGACATCATCCGTTCCATGCCCGTACGGTCCCACGCGCCACTGACAATCCCCTGCGGCTCACCGTCCCGCCCGGACCGGCAACAATGGTGCCCATGACGGACACCCTCGCTGACCCGCATCTGCGCTTCACCCCCGCCCCGCTCACCGGCGGCGGCGACGGGCCGCGCGACATCGTGATCCTCGGCTCGACCGGCTCCATCGGCACCCAGGCCATCGACCTGGTGCTGCGCAACCCCGACCGCTTCCGGGTGACCGCGCTGTCCGCGGCCGGCGGCCGGGTGGCGCTGCTGGCCGAGCAGGCGCACCTGCTGCGGGTCCGTACGGTGGCGGTGGCCCGCGAGGACGTGGTGCCGGCGCTGCGCGAGGCGCTGTCCGCCCGGTACGGGGCGGGGGAGCCGCTGCCGGAGATCCTCGCCGGGCCCGACGCGGCCACCGAGGCCGCCGCCTCCGAGTGCCACACCGTCCTGAACGGCATCACCGGCTCCATCGGCCTCGCGCCCACCCTCGCCGCCCTGAAGGCGGGCCGCGCGCTGGCGCTCGCCAACAAGGAGTCGCTGATCGTCGGCGGCCCGCTGGTCAAGGAGCAGGCCCGCCCCGGCCAGATCGTGCCCGTCGACTCCGAGCACTCCGCCCTCTTCCAGGGCCTGCTGGGCGGCCCCCGCAAGGAGGTGCGCAAGCTGGTCGTCACCGCCTCCGGGGGGCCGTTCCGGGGCCGTACGAAGCAGGAGCTGGCGTCCGTCACGCCGGAGCAGGCGCTCGCGCACCCCACCTGGGCGATGGGCCCCGTCATCACGATCAACTCCGCCACCCTGGTCAACAAGGGGCTGGAGGTCATCGAGGCGCACCTGCTGTACGACGTGCCGTTCGACCGGATCGAGGTCGTCGTCCATCCGCAGTCCTACATCCACTCGATGGTGGAGTTCACCGACGGCTCCACCCTGGCCCAGGCCAGCCCGCCCGACATGCGGATGCCGATCGCGCTCGGTATCGGCTGGCCGGACCGGGTGCCGGACGCGGCCCCCGGCGTCGACTGGACCAAGGCCCACCAGTGGGACTTCCTGCCGCTGGACACCGAGGCGTTCCCGTCCGTGCCGCTGGCCTGCCACGTCGGCAATCTGGGCGGCACCGCGCCGGCCGTCTTCAACGCCGCCAACGAGGAATGCGTCGACGCTTTCTTGAAGGGCGGGCTGCCGTTCACAGGAATTGTCGATACGGTCGCCGAGGTGGTCGCGGAGCACGGTACGCCGGCCCGGGGAACCTCCCTGACGGTCGCGGACGTCTTGCAGGCGGAAACCTGGGCGCGCGCCCGCGCCCGTGAGCTGGCCGCCCGAGCGGCCCGTACGACATCGGAGGCTCGCGCATGACGACCTGGATGACCATTCTGGGCATAGTCGTCTTCGTCGTCGGCCTGCTCTTCTCGATCGCCTGGCACGAGCTGGGACACCTGTCCACGGCCAAGATGTTCGGCATCCGGGTGCCGCAGTACATGGTGGGCTTCGGACCGACGCTCTTCTCGCGCCGCAAGGGCGACACCGAGTACGGCATCAAGGCCATACCGCTCGGCGGCTACATCCGCATGATCGGGATGTTCCCGCCGGGGGAGGACGGCGCCATCAGCGCCCGCTCCACCTCCCCCTGGCGCGGCATGATCGAGGACGCCCGTTCGGCCGCCTTCGAGGAGCTGCAGCCGGGTGACGAGAAGCGGCTGTTCTACACCCGCAAGCCCTGGAAGCGCGTCATCGTGATGTTCGCCGGGCCGTTCATGAACCTGATCCTCGCGGTCGTGATCTTCATGAGCGTGCTGATGGGCTTCGGCATCAACACCCAGACCACCCAGGTCGGCTCGGTCTCGGACTGCGTCATCGCGGCCTCCGCCAAGACCGACAAGTGCACCGCGGGCGCCAAGGACTCCCCGGCCAAGGCCGCCGGCCTGCGCGCCGGTGACAAGATCGTCGACTTCGACGGCAAGCCCGTACCGGACTGGGCGACCCTCCAGCAGAGCATCCGGGACACCACCGGACCCGCGACGATCACCGTCGAGCGGGACGGCAAGCGGCAGCAGCTGCACGCGAACCTGATCGAGAACAAGGTCGCCAAGACCGACGGCAACGGCGCGTACGTGCCGGGCGAGTACGTCACCGCGGGCTTCCTCGGCTTCACCCCGGCCACCGGCATCGTCCCGCAGACCTTCGGCCAGTCCGTGGACCGGATGGGCAGCATGGTCGAACAGGGCGTCCAGTCGCTGGTCCACCTGCCCGCCAAGGTCCCCGACCTGTGGGACGCCGCCTTCAACGGCGGCGAGCGCAAGCAGGACTCCCCGATGGGCGTCGTCGGCGCGGCCCGGGTCGGCGGCGAGGTCTTCTCGCTGAACATCCCGCCGGAGCAGCGGGTGGCGACCATGCTCTTCCTGGTCGCCGGCTTCAACCTGTCCCTCTTCCTGTTCAACATGCTCCCGCTGCTGCCGCTGGACGGCGGACACATCGCGGGCGCGCTGTGGGAGTCGGTCCGCCGGGCCTTCGCCCGCGTCTTCCGCCGCCCCGACCCCGGCCCCTTCGACGTGGCCAAGCTCATGCCGGTCGCCTACGTGGTCGCCGGGATCTTCATCTGCTTCACGCTCCTGGTGCTGGTGGCGGACGTGGTGAATCCGGTGAAGCTGACGTAGGGGAGGGCGCGGCCTCCGCCCGTTCGGGCTCCCCGCACCGCGCACACGGGTGCTCCCCTGCCCCCTGACGGGGGGCAGGAGGGGATCGATGTGCCCACGGCAACCCTCGTGCCGTAATCTCGAAGGCCGGAGCCCGCCGATCTCGGGACCTAGATCCACACCTTGGGGTTGCTCGCCAGATGACTGCCATTTCACTGGGAATGCCGGACGTACCGACCAAGCTGGCCGACCGCCGGGTCAGCCGTCAGATCCAGGTCGGTCCGGTCGCCGTGGGCGGAGACGCACCGGTCTCGGTGCAGTCGATGACGACCACGCGTACGTCCGACATCGGGGCCACGCTCCAGCAGATCGCCGAGCTGACCGCGTCCGGCTGCCAGATCGTCCGGGTCGCCTGCCCGACCCAGGACGACGCCGACGCGCTGCCGGTCATCGCGAAGAAGTCGCAGATCCCGGTCATCGCCGACATCCACTTCCAGCCGAAGTACGTGTTCGCCGCGATCGACGCGGGCTGCGCCGCGGTCCGGGTCAACCCGGGCAACATCAAGCAGTTCGACGACAAGGTCAAGGAGATCGCCAAGGCGGCCTCCGACGCGGGCACCCCCATCCGCATCGGCGTGAACGCCGGCTCCCTGGACCGCCGCCTGCTCCAGAAGTACGGCAAGGCCACGCCTGAGGCGCTGGTGGAGTCGGCGCTGTGGGAGTGCTCGCTGTTCGAGGAGCACGGGTTCCGGGACATCAAGATCTCGGTCAAGCACAACGACCCGGTGGTCATGGTCAACGCCTACCGGCAGCTCGCCGCGCAGTGCGACTACCCGCTGCACCTGGGCGTGACCGAGGCCGGCCCGGCCTTCCAGGGAACCATCAAGTCCGCCGTCGCCTTCGGCGCGCTGCTGTCCGAGGGCATCGGCGACACCATCCGCGTCTCCCTGTCGGCCCCGCCGGCCGAGGAGGTCAAGGTCGGCCTGCAGATCCTGGAGTCGCTGAACCTGCGCCCGCGCCGCCTGGAGATCGTCTCCTGCCCGTCGTGCGGCCGCGCCCAGGTGGACGTCTACAAGCTGGCCGACGAGGTCACCGCGGGTCTGGAGGGCATGGAGGTGCCGCTGCGCGTCGCCGTCATGGGCTGCGTCGTCAACGGCCCCGGCGAGGCCCGCGAGGCCGACCTCGGTGTGGCGTCCGGCAACGGCAAGGGCCAGATCTTCGTGAAGGGCGAGGTCATCAAGACCGTGCCCGAGTCGAAGATCGTCGAGACCCTCATCGAAGAGGCCATGAAGATCGCCGAGCAGATGGAGAAGGACGGCGTGGCGTCCGGCGAACCCACCATCGCGGTGGCCGGCTGACGCCCCCCGTAGCGCCCCGGCGCCCCGCGCGCCCCACGAGCCCCGCCTCCGGACCACACCGGTGGCGGGGCTCGTGCGTAAAGCGCGCCAGGAGCGGTACCCGCAGCAGATCCGCTGCTCAGCCGCCAGGGAGGTAAAGTGCCAGGACCTGCAGTCGCCTGGCCTCCCAGGCCCGTAAAGGTGAGGCTTTCCGACACGTGCTGACGACCACGACCACCAAGGTTCTGGAGCCCGGGGAGCTCGACGACGCACTGGCCGTACTGGACCGCGACCCCGTCGCCAACGCCTTCGTCGCCGCCCGCGTCCAGGTCGCCGGGCTGGACCCCTGGCGGCTCGGCGGCGAGATGTGGGGCTGGTACACGCACGGCCGCCTGGAGTCACTGTGCTACGCGGGCGCCAACCTCGTCCCCGTCTGCGCCACCCCCGAAGCGGTACGCGGCTTCGCCGAGCGGGCCCGCCGCCAGGGCCGGCGCTGCTCCTCCATCGTCGGCCCGGCCGGACCGACCGCCGAACTGTGGTCCCTCCTGGAGCCCGCCTGGGGCCCCGCCCGCGAGGTGCGCGCCAACCAGCCGCTGATGGTCACGTCCTCCTTCGCCACCGAGGTCGAGCCCGACCCGTACGTACGGCGCATCGGCAAGCACGAGATGGACCTGATCATGCCCGCGTGCGTGGCGATGTTCACCGAGGAGGTCGGCATCTCACCGCTGGCCGGTGACGGCGGGCTGCTCTACCAGGCGCGCGTCGCCGAGCTCGTCGGTGCCGGGCGGTCCTTCGCCCGCGTCGACGACGGCAAGGTCGTCTTCAAGGCCGAGATCGGCGCCGCCACGCAGCGCGCCTGCCAGATCCAGGGCGTCTGGGTGGCCCCCGAATACCGCGGCAAGGGCCTCTCGGAGACCGGCATGGCGGCCGTGCTGCGCCACGCCCTCACCGAGGTCGCGCCGGTCGCCTCGCTGTACGTGAACGACTTCAACACCCCGGCGCGGGCCGCGTACCGGCGGGTGGGCTTCGAGGAGACCGGCGCCTTCATGAGCGTGCTGTTCTGAAGCACCGGCGCGGTCCGGCCGCCGGAGGCCCGCGGGCCGATCGTCTTACGGGCCGGTGCCTTGTACGCTCCCGACCATGGATGACGTCGCGGTCGGCCCCCTGGATCTCGCTGTCCGCGTGGATGACGCGCTCGCCGTACAGGCCTTGGCGTTCGGACTGACCGACGACGAGATCGGGGTCCGCCGCCACATCGTCCTGCGGCACCTGACCAGCCCCGGGGCGCGCGCCCTCGGCGCCACCACCCCCGGCGGGCGGCTGGTCGGCTTCGTCTACGGGATGCCCAACAGCCGCACGCACTGGTGGTCCACGGTCGTCGAGCCGTACCTGCGCTCCCAGGGACACGACCACTGGCTCGACGACTCCTTCGTGATCACCGAGCTGCATGTGCTGCCCGCCTTCCAGAACCGGCGCATCGGCCGCGAACTGATCACCCGCATCACGGACGACGCCGCCGAACCGCGCAGCATCCTGTCCGCCATCGACACCGACAGCCCCGCCCGCGGCCTGTACCGCTCCCTGGGCTACCGCGACCTGGCCCGCCGCGTGCTGTTCCCGAGCGCCCCGCTGCCGTACGCCGTGATGGGCGCGCCGCTGCCGCTCAAGCGCTGACCTGCCTGGCCTTCGGGCGCAGGGTCGGTAGGGGTGGGTGTGGGGCGGTCGGGTCGGTAGGGGTGGGGTGTGGGGTGGTCGGGTCGGTATGGGTGGGGTGTGGGGCGGTCGGGTCGGTATGGGTGGGGGCGAGGCGGTCGGCCCGGTACGGGCGGGGATGGGGCGGCCGGGGCCGTGGGACGGGCGGGGACGGGGCGGCCGGGCCGTGGGGCGGGCGGCCACGTGGAATGTGGCCGCATGGGGCGTGGACTCCGGCAGCATGGGGCGCGCCATCCGGGCCGCATGGGGCGCGGGAGCGGGCCGCGTGGGGCGCGGGAGCGGGCCGCGTGGGGCGCGGGAGCGGGCCGCGTGGGGCGCGGGAGCGGGCCGCGTGGGGCGCGGGAGCGGGCCGCGTGGGGCG